>JBAVUZ010000312.1:0-11213 GCA_049697035.1 Candidatus Angelobacter sp.
ATCTGGTACTGAGTGAATGGGGAATCGGAGGGACTGACGATTGCCGGAATGGACAGACGGGAAAGAGGGGTGTAGCTAGGAGGTTCTCCCGAATCGCTAATGATTGCATCGGAAATCGTCGTTCGAACAATCGCATCGGTTGGGCCGTAGAGCCGCACTTGATATTCAACCAATGCCCATGGAATGGACTCATCGGGCATCTTAAGATTTATTGCCTTAAGTCTCAACCTTCCCTGTTCCTTGCTGATAATTGTCTTTATGTTTTCTTCCATCAAATTCGCCTGTTTTTCCAGCAATCCGACAGTTCTCTCTGTAGCCGCAGCACTCTTGGCTGTAGCATCGGCAGCGTCTCGGGTGGCTTTGTTGTATTCCGCCAAAATTATCGTTTGGCGCTTCATCCATTCGGCCTGTCGTTTTATGGTTTTCAGTGTTCTGATCGCAACGTAGATTCCGACGACTCCAGCGATAAACAGGCCAACATTGGGAAGATTCTGAGGAGAAAACAGGCGGGAGAGATAACCCTCCGGGCCATTGGAGGCCCCATTGTGATTCTCTTGGGGTGTATTTTGTGCTATCGGGCTAGGCGATGGTTTGTTAGCACTCTCGGAGTGGTTCTGTTGGCCATTGGGTTTGGCGCTTTCTTTTTGCCCGTATATTGGCAGGGCGAATACCACAACAAGCAGCAGGTGTTTCACGGGAATAATTGTAACACAAAAACTATTGACAACCAATAATTATTGTAATACAGTAATTGACATGGCAAACATACTCAATACCGACAAGCAAATAGCGGTAATAGGCGCATTGGCCGAAGGTTCGAGCATTCGTTCTATTGAGCGCATTACAGGCGTTCACCGTGACACGATCATGCGCTTAGGCGTGAAAGTCGGTAAGGGGTGCCAAGCCCTGATGGATGCCAAGATGCGCGATCTGCCTTGCCGATACTTGGAATTTGATGAAATTTGGGGATTCATCGGCAAGAAAGAAAAGCACGTCACTGTGGATGATTCACCGGAATTGGGAGATGTGTGGACGTTCTGCGCTGTGGATGCCGATACAAAGCTAGTGCCAGCGTTCCGCTGTGGCAAGCGCGATAGGGCCACAGCCAATGCGTTCGTTCAGGATGTAGCCTCACGGATGAAAAACAGAGTCCAGATTTCCACGGATGGACTTAAGGCTTATGTGGAAGCTATTGAAAAATCTTTTGGGGCGGATGTCGATTTCGCTCAGATCATAAAGACCTATACGCACGATGTGGAAATGAACCCAAATCATAGGTATAGCGCACCTGAGATAGTTACAACGGAAAAGAAGATTTTTAAAGGTTCGCCGGAGATTGATCGCATATCTACCAGTTACGTTGAGCGGTTAAACGGTACAACGCGCCTTCACATGCGGAGATTGACGCGCCTGACACTGGCCTTCAGCAAGAAGCTGGAGAATTTTGAGGCAGCAGTGGGGCTGCACTTCGCTTATTACAATTTCGTGAAACGTCACAACACGCTGCGCTGCACTCCTGCGATGGCGGCGGGAATTGAGCAAAGTTTTCTGAGTGTGGGCGATCTGATTGAGGCAGCGGCATGAGTCACATTCACGATTTGCGGGAAGTCATTCAGCGTTTACACGGCGCAGAAGCAAAACACGTTGAGAGTGTGCCCGTGAAAGAGACGCACCAGGGGAAAACCGTGTGGGATGGAGTTGTGGAAGTGTTTGACCTAATCGGGCATCCAAAAACTCACAGAGTTTACGCATGGGCGCACGAAACGGAACCCGGCAAACTTCGCCATGTGACCGTGCTTCACATCCCACCCGCTATATCGCCGGAAACGGCAGTGCGCGCAGCCATCATTCAGGAGTACAGGAACAATGCCTAGAGCGAAAAAAGTCGGAAGGCCGAAGCTGCCAAAGGGTGCGGCGAAAGGCCGCATTGTGCCTGTGCGCTTTACTGCTGAAGCTCTGAAGGTAGTGGAAGCGGAGGCAAGGGCAAAACATCAAACTGTTTCCGAGTGGATTAGGAGCACAGTAGACAATGCGATACAGCAATGAGAAACCCGCCTTGCGGCGGGTGGTTAAGGTTCAGAATTTGAAGATGGACTTGAGTTCCGCTTCAATCTCCCGTGATCGCGCTCTCAGCCTCTCCAGATATTGCGGGGTGAGAACTTCACTCGCGGCTAGCTGCTCCAGCTTGAGCACAACGGACTGGAGAGAACTGTTCAGAAGGGTGAGCATCCGATGGATGCTGCTCCGCTCCCGGCTGCTAAACTCATCAATAGCCATTTTCGCCTCTCACACAGGTGAATTTTGGTCAGGGCTGTGGTCGTGCGCAAACACGATTGCGGCCCGACTGCGTTATAGCAGCAAAAAGGCGAACGCATTCAAATTAGGACACTACCAAGCGGCGGCAAAGCTTGACTTGCCCGTTCCGGCTGTGCCTGTGATCAACACGCTGCTGCCGCGGAAAAAGCCCTTTTTCCCCAACATGGCGTCAAGGGTCGGAACACCAGAGGAAATGCGCTCCGTGGAAGCCGTGTGGGTCAGGCCCATTGAGGTGATGGGAACCACGGAAATACCCTGGTCATCCAGCAGGAAAGGATATTCATTGGTTCCATGCGAAGAGCCGCGATACTTGACCACGCGCAAACGGCGGGTGGAAATCTGCTCATTGACGCGATGATCGAGAACAAGAACGCAATCCGCTACGTATTCTTCCAGGCCGTAGCGTGTGAGCGTGCGGTCTCCCATTTCAGCGGTGACCACGGCGGTGACGCCGGCGTCTTTGAGCCAGTGAAAAAGGCGGCGCAGTTCCGCACGCACAATGCCATCATTTTTTAAACCCAGGAAGAGAAGCTCGATGGTATCGAGCAGCACGCGCTTGGCCTTAACCTGCTCAATAGCCGCGCGCAGGCGGATGAACAGGCCTTCAAGATCATATTCTCCGGTCTCTTCAATCTGCTTGCGCTCAATGTGGACGTAGTCAATTGCCAATTTTTTTTGCCGGATCAATTGAGGCAAGTCATATCCGAGAGAAGCCATGTTGGTGACAAGTTCCTGGGCCGTTTCCTCCATGGCCACACAGACGCCAGGCTCGTTATAAAGCAACGCGCCGCGTACGAGGAATTCAAGTCCCAGCAGCGTCTTGCCGGTACCCGGCCCGCCGCAAACCAGCGCAGTCCGGCCCTTGGGAAAACCTCCGTGTGTTACCTGGTCAAGACCGCGGATGCCGGTTGGGACTTTTTCCAGCACCAGGGAAGAGAGATCGGGAGCGTTCGTTTTTTTCTTTTTCTGCACAGTACGTGCCGGCATATTTTTCGTTTTTCTCTCAGACGGTTGATTTTTTTGGCGTTTTTGGACCGGATATTTTAGCCGATGCCCCATCGCCATCCGGGGATGAGGCCGCCTTCGCAGAGCTATTGCCGACCCGCGAAGCTCGATCACGATTGTGCGCTGGCGCGGTCTGCGCCGAACCATCACCATCTTGTGAAAGCAGGCGTCTTAATGCTTCCAGCAGCAGGTGTGGATCGCCCAGTGATTCCAGATGCTGATCGACAAGTCCTGTGGGCATCTGTGAGCCACTGGTCTTACTAAGAGCGACAATCGGCACGGCGCGGTTTAAGCTTTTGAATGTCCGGGCAAGTTGAAACCGCTGATCGCCGTTGATAGAGTCGCCAAAAACAACGGCACTGATCTCACAGGTCTTAAAAATCCGCGCAGCTTCATCAGCATCATCGATGGCAATAATCTGGTAGCCGGCCCTTTCCAGAATCATGTTCCGGGTGATTTGGGCCGGTGAGATTTTGCTTACACAAAGGACAGTCCAACCCATTGAATGTCAGATCTTCCGTTTAAAAATCTGCTTTTTGCTCTCAGGGTTTAAGCGAACCGCTCTCAAACCAACCCGCGCGGACTTGAACACTTGTCAACGTGAATACAGGGACCGCTTAAACAGATGCGAAAGGGCCTCAACATCTGGGAACCGGATTAAGCCAGTTCGTTTAACGCTTCCTATGATGCGAGGAAAAGCAAGATTGGATGCTTTTTTACAATCGGAGAATGGAGTGCGGCAACCATTTAAAAAGGATGACCAGATTCCGGTCATCCTCTTAATATGTTGCAAGTGCTAGCTGCTTACAAGTTTCGATGTGGGCTTAGTTTGTGTCGTTGCCTCCCCAGGCGCGCACATAGACGAGCGTAAATTCCGTGCCGGCATTTTTGGGCTTGATGGCCACGACGCGCTGATTATTTTCCGTTCCCACCTTGAGTTCTTGTTTGTAGCCGTGGTCGGTCCCGTTGCGATCATCACAGGTCACGTCGGCGTCTTTATCGTGATGGTGAAAATTCATGCTGAAGCCGCCGCTGCAATCCAGAACTTTGCCGTACTTGCCCATGTCCTTGCGATAGAACGAGAGCACTTTGTCAGACGGATCGTCGCTTTCATATTTCAGCGCGACCACTTTGAGGCCAAACAGGGAACTGGAAATATTCACGTTGGCGCTGTGATGACGATCGTCATCGTCGTCATTTTGGGCGATTCGGGCGCCGGGATAAGCCGAGAGACCAGTATCCTTCACATCAGAAGCGCCTTCTTTCACGCTGAGAGAGCCAAACGGCGTCTTGATATCGACATCATCCTTTTTCCCATTGCCTTTATCGTGCGTGGTGACAGTGCAACCTGTGAGCGCAAGACAGAGAATGATCGGCAACGTCCGAAGCAAAATTGATCTCATTGGATCCCTCCTGAAGGCAAACCAAAGTTGTGCCTGCATGCTCTAGCCAGTAATACGCGCACTGGCGGACAAAAGTTCCTGCAAAATCAGGCCGAAAATTCAAACGATAGGCTCGTAATAGCGCTCACCAGCGCAGCCGCGGCAGACAGTCTTGGCGCCCAGTTTGACCTCGCGGCGAAAATTGATGCCTTCACCGCATTGCGCACAGACAATCCGCTCACCTTTATAGCCGGGAAACTCTTCTGGCGGCAGTTCCACGTGGACGGGCTGAGCCTGGAAAAGCTGATCGTCGGTCATCTCACGGTAGGCAAGCATCTGCTGCTGGTTCTTGTTTTCAATTTCCGGGTGCATGCTTTTGGCCAGCGCCTTGGATGATTCGCGGGCAGCCACGCGAACAGCCTTGCCGGTTTCCACATCAACAAAAGTAGCGGCGACTTTGCCCCAGTCGCGAAACTTGAGAGCGCGCTTGCCCAGGCGGCAGCCGGTCACGACCATCACAGCGTCTGTGGCGCAACGGTCGATTTCGACAAACGTGACAATGCGCTTGCGGTCCTTGCCCAGGGGATCTTCCAAGCCAAGTTTTTTCAAACCAAACATGGCCATGCGGACGCCGAGAACTTGTCCGGCGCAAAGGTGGCCATGCGCTACGGCGGCATCATCGAGATATTCCTGCAGAGACTTCATTGTTGTGGCCCCTCTTCTTCTGCGGTTTCCGGCTGTAGGTCGGCGCTGTGCGCGTGCACCACAAAGCTGGTCTTTTCTCCCGCGGCGGTGAAAGTCACGCGGCTGGGAGACCGTTCCCATGTGGGCGCGGCGCAGGCCGGGCCAGCATATTCTTTTCGCAAAAGAGGTTTGCGCCTGCCCAGTTGTGAAACAACCATATAGCTTTTGGAAGCGTCGTCGGAAGCGCCGCAATAAGCGGCATAATCACGATACCAGCTTGCTTGCGAGGTGTCGCTATTGAAGGCAGAAAGGTTGAGCGCTGTGACACGTCCGGTCTGGCGGTCAATGCTGAGCCACGCGTCCAGCTGCCATATCCATTGAGGGTTCCGGGCATCCTGCGAAAGCCCGTCATTGAGACGAATGGCGCGCCGGACGACGAAAAACCTATCTGTGACCTCGTGCACGGCGCCGGCAGTGTGCTCGCGAGCTTTGCCGTCAATGATCAATTCGCGAACCTTGAGCGGCTGCTTCTCGCCGGCTTCCGTGCGGACTTCCACGGAGCGCCACCGTCCCAACACTATGGTGTGGGCCTTAGGAGCGGCGAAGCTGCTGCCAGTCAGCAACAAAGAGCTAATGAATATGCATCGCAGGCGCACGGTGTGGCCAATTATATGACCTTGTAGCAAAAGAGCTGAAATTTGGCCGCAAGGCCGCCTCTGGAGTCTGCGCAAGGTCGCTTCTGGAGTATTAGACAGATTAATCATCGCGATTTTTGACACTTGGAATTGTAAGCATGAAGCGGAAAAAACCTTATTAAAGGCCGATCCCGCAGTCACAACGCCTAACGAAAGGCGCTGCCGGATTTTGATACTTTCAATTTGAAACAATTCCCATATAAAATTGAAGATCTCCCCCAATCTAACTGTTGCGGGCGCGCCCATATACTTTAGCCAGCGGCGACTACCGGGGTTTTTGTGCTTTTGGACGACGACTCACAAGATAAACGCGTGCGAGAGTTGCTCGATACAACCCTCGACCCGACTCTACCCTCTCATTTAGCGATGGCACCCATATCGGAAAGGGCAAGGGAGGAGTATGGCCGCGTTAAGCAGCGGGCGCCGAGAATTCTGGTTGTCGACGACAAACTAGACACGCTGTTACTCCTTCGTGAACTCCTTTCCTCTCGCGGTTACGACATCATTACAGCAACAGAAGCGGAAGAAGCCAAACAAATGGTCCACACGGAGCGGCCGGAGCTGATCCTGCTGGACGTGGTCATGCCCGGCAAGTCCGGTTATGACCTGTGCCGCGAGCTCAAGGAAGATCCTTTTACCCGCCTGATACCGGTGGTGATGATCACCGGCCTTTCTGATCGCGATGACCGGGTGCGTGGCATCGAGGCCGGAGCGGACGACTTCCTGAGCAAGCCATTGTATCCGGAAGAGCTGTTTGCCCGTGTCAAGTCACTGCTGAAGCTTAAAGAATTTACTGACGAACTGGAAAACGCCGAGGCCGTGCTTGTCGCGCTGGCGCTGGGCATTGAATCGCGCGATCCGTACACCGGCAACCACTGTGAGCGGCTGGCACGTTACGCCGCCGATCTGGGACACCATGTTGGCCTCGATGGCGACAGCATCATCGCATTGAAGCGCGGCGGTTATCTGCATGACCTGGGCAAAGTTTCCATCCCAGACGAAATTCTTAAAAAAGGCACGCGCCTTACCCCGGATGAATGGGAGATCATGAAGCAGCACCCGGTCATCGGAGAGTCGATTTGCCGCCCGCTGAAGTCATTCCAGAGCGTGCTGCCTATCATCCGTAATCACCATGAGCACTGGGACGGCAGCGGCTATCCGGACCGGCTTATGGGCTATGATATTCCGCTGCTGGCACGAGTGCTCCAGGTTGTTGACGTGTATGACGCCTTGCGCACCGCGCGCCCTTACAAACCGGCATTGACCCATGATGAAGCCAAGCGCACTATGATTGAAGAAGCGGCGCGCGGCTACTGGGACCCCAACCTGGTACCTGAGTTTTTCTCCATGCTCAAAAAGAAGGAACAAGCCGCATGAGCCTGGCCATAGAGTTCCCCTTGCCGAACGAAAATTTACAGGCAGCCCAGCCGCAATACAGCATCGTGGTACCGGCTTACAATGAGCGCGAGCGCATTGGCGGATCGCTGGAGCAGGTGCTAAAACATATCCGCGCACAAAAATGGAGCGCTGAAGTCGTAGTGGTGAATGACGGCTCGCGCGACGATACCGCCGGCTTTGTCAGCCAGTTTGCGGCCGACCACCCCGAGGTGCGGCTGATTGAAAACCCCGGCAATCAGGGCAAAGGCTACGCCGTCCGCAATGGCGTACTCAACGCCCGGGGGAAAGTGATCCTCTTCACTGACGCCGATCTTTCCTCGCCGATCACAGAAGCAACCAAGCTTTTTGACGCGCTGGAAAAAGGCGCGGACGTGGCCATCGGGTCGCGGTGGCTCGATCCTTCATTGCAATTTCAGCGGCAGCCCTTGAAGCGGCAGATCATGTCACGCACGTTCAACCTGTTTACGCGCGCCGTGCTGACCTTCCCTTATCACGATACGCAATGCGGTTTTAAGGCGTTCACGCAGCGCGCGGCCCGGATGATTTTTCCTCTCCAGAAGGTCAATCGCTGGGGCTTTGACGCGGAAATCATTTACCTGGCCCACCACTTGAAGCTGAAAGTAGCTGAAGTGCCGGTGGCCTGGGGCAATGACGAGCGATCCAAAGTCCATCCGTGGCGCGATGGGTTCTACATGGGCGTGGACACGCTAAAGATCCGCTGGATGTCATTGACCGGCGGCTACCGCAAACCTGCCGCAGAGTAATTTCTCTTTAACCAAATAAAAGGCCCTTCTGGCGCTTGTAGATTCGCTGTATATTCGCTATAATGCCTGGATTCCCGACGGGGTTGCAATCATTCCGGTGATACCGCAAGCCGCCTCGGGCGTGGAGGGTGAAAATGGCCAAGCAAGAGAGCAAAGGCAATCCTTATTCAGACATCGAGGAAAAAGTAAAGAAGCTTATAGCCGGAATAGCAGAGCAGATGCCGAAACTTTCTCCCAATGACATGGCTGTGTTACAGCGCGCGATTAAGGTCCTGGCGCGCAATACCCGTGCCGGGGCAGAGCGGTTGGCCATCCTGCATTTGTTGGGAACCCATGAAGCGGTGCCGGGGACGGTGCTCTACAAGCTTTGCAGCCAGCGCGTGGAAAAACGCGTCCGCGAATTGCGGTCTATTGGTATGGATATACGCCGGTGGTCTGAGACGCGGCCTGATGGCTACTCGCATTCAGTCTACGGCTGGAGCGCTTTCAGGTTGTGGCAACAGCACCGGATGCTAACGGAGACAGAGGAAGAACTGCCCAGCTTGAGAAGGGTGATGTGAGCGGGCAGCGAATTGAAACTTGGAGAGCAGAGCAAAGTGCCATCGAGCGCACTTTTCCGTGCTAATCTTCCCTTTCGAGGTGATCTAGCTCGTGCCACCACCATCACCGGGAGTGCCTGCCCAACTCTTCTACTCATACTCCCACAAGGATGAAAAACTCCGCGACCAGCTTGAAACCCATCTCTCCACGCTGAAGCGTGAAAAACGCATCTCCGCATGGCATGACCGCAGGATCACAGCCGGGACCGAGTGGAAGGGCGAAATCGATGAGCATCTCAAGAGTTCCAGCGTCATCCTTCTTTTGGTCACCGCCAATTTTCTGGCCTCAGATTACTGCCATGACGTCGAGCTTCGCTATGCCATGGAACAACATCACCAAGGCAATGCGCGTGTTATCCCGGTGATACTCCGTCCGTGCGACTGGAAGACCGCGATCTTTGCCAAATTGCAGGCGCTGCCAACAGACGGCAGACCGGTTATCAGTTGGAAAATCCGTGACGATGCCTTTCTGAATGTCGTCGAAGGAATTCGCAAGGCCCTCGACGAATTGGGCCATGGCGGTTCATCGACACCATTTGAAAAACGAGTCGCAGCATCTCCCTACTCGGTCCCGGTTCTCAAAGCTCTCCACCAGCTTCCCACTCCGCCCGCCGACTTCACCGGACGCGCCGGCGAACTCAAGGAACTGCTCGCGGCTGTCAAGACCGGAGGCGTCACCATCTCCGGCCTGCAAGGCCTTGGCGGCGTGGGCAAGACCGCTCTCGCGCTGAAACTGGCGGAACAGCTCAAGCCGGATTACCCTGACGCGCAGTTCTATCTCGACCTGAAGGGAGTAACGCAACCGCTCACTCCGCGCGACGCCATGGCCTATATAGTCCGTGCCTGGCATCCCACCGCACAATTGCCGGAAAAAGAAGAAGAGTTTGGCCCGCTATATCGCTCCGTCCTCGACGGAAAGCGCGTGCTGCTCCTGATGGATAATGCCCGCGACGCCCAGCAGGTAGCCCCGCTCATTCCACCTGCCGGATGCCTTTTGATGGTGACCTCGCGCAAGCATTTCACATTGCCGGGTTTGTTAGAAAAGAACCTGGATAAGCTTTCTCCCGATGACGCCCGCGATCTGCTGCTGCGCATTGCCCCGCGCCTTAAGAAAGAAAAAACGGAACAGGTAGACGAACTGGCCCGCCTCTGCGGCTATCTACCTCTGGCCCTGCGGGCCGTCGCCAGCGCCTTACAGGCGAAAAAGAACATCAGCCCCGCCGATTACGCCAATCGCTTGAAGGAGACCGGCAGGCATTTAGTGCTGAAGGAAATCGATCCCTCGCTCCAGAAGAGCGTCGGGGCCGCTCTTCAGTCCAGCTATGAGCTTCTGTCCCATGACCTGCGGGAGAAACTTCGTTTTCTCGCTGTCTTTCCGGACACCTTTGATCAAGTCGCCGCCGCGGCCGTCTGGGAAGTGTCACTGGAGAGTGCTCAAGATACGCTCAGCGAACTGCTCGCTTATAGCCTCGTTGAGTTTGACGAAATTACAGATCGTTATGCTCTGCACGACCTTGTGCGCCTCTTTGTTGGGGAACTCTTGAGCACCGACGAGCGATACAGCGCGCAAAAACGCCATGCCGGACATTACCTTCAGGTTCTTGGAACTGCCGATGACCTCTACCTCAAAGGCGGCGAGTCCGTAACCCAAGCGCTCGCCCTATTCGATGTCGAGCGGACCAACATTCAGACTGGACATGACTGGGTGGCGGTCCATCAGCAGGATGACGGTACGGTCGCCGAATGGCGCATGCGGTATCCCGTTGTCGGCGCGAATTGCCTGAATCTCCGCCAGCACCCCCGCGAGAGGATCCGCTGGCTGGAGCCAGCTCTCGCCGCCGCCCGGCGTTTGAAGCAGCGCGGCTGGGAAGGCGCTGCGCTGGGCAATCTGGGCCTTATGTTTTTCCGGGTGGGCGAGTACCACCGCGCCATTGAGTGTCACGACCAGCATCTCCAAATCACACGCGAGCTTGGCGACCGCCGCGGTGAAGGGCATGCACTGGGTAATCTGGGCATCTCCTACTACAGTCTCGGCGAGTACGACCGCGCCACTAAATATCACGAACAGGATCTCGAAGTTGCCCGTGAGATCGGCGATCGCCGAGGCGAAAGCATTGCGCTGGGCAATCTGGGCGCTGCCTACAACAGCCTAGGAGAGTACCGCCGCGCTATTGAATATCACGAGCAACGACTTCAAATTGCGCGCGACCTTGGTGAGCGCCTCGGTGAAGGGCAGGCATTGGGCAATCTGGGCATCGCCTACAAAAGTTTAGGTGAGCTCCGTCGCGCCATTGAATATGCCGAGACGTACCTTCAAATCGCGCGCGCGATCGGTGACCGCATCGGAGAAGCCAACGCCCTCTTCAACAG
>JBAVUZ010000313.1:0-2833 GCA_049697035.1 Candidatus Angelobacter sp.
CCATTTAGAATCCTCATTGGGGCACAGGGGGAGGGGGGTGAATCGCCGAGATCGCCGACAACGCGCGTGTGATTGGAGGATCGGAAAATCAGGAAGCTTGGCATGATTGGCACGGATGACACTGACAGCGCTGAAGGCCGCCTATTTCACCTTGAGCACGACCGCGGTTTGATCGTCAAAGACTTCTGCACCAGCGGCGAAATCGTCTGTTTCTTTGAAGATTGCGTCTACGATCTCTCGCGCTGTGCCGCCGGCGTTCTTTGCGATTACGTGCTCCACGCGACTGCGGCCAAACGGTTCATCTTTCGGATTGCTGGCGTCAACAATGCCATCGCTAAAAAAAGCGAATATGTCGCCCGGCTTGGCGTGAATTGTAACTTCGTCGTGGGAAACATCTTCAAACATGCCTAATGGAAGGCCGGCAGCCTCCAGCATGTGAGCATGGCCATCATGGCAGTAGATGGGGCGAGGATTTCCCGAATTGGCCACACGCAAGGTGCGTTTTTCATCGTCCCAGAGCGCGCAGGTGAGCACGAGGTACTGCGCGTCCAGGCGGCGATGGTTCAGCGAGCGGTTGACGGCATTGAGCATGTCGGCAGGATAAGGTTCGTCGCGGGCAAGGCTGCGCAGGATACCGCTGACCAGCGCGGCATAAAGCGCCGCAGGCGCGCCTTTGCCGCTTACGTCGCCTACCACGATGCAGGCGCGAGGCAGCGTGTAATCAAGAAAATCGTAGAGATCGCCACCAATGGCGTGCGCTGGATTGAAGCGCGCCGCAAGTTCCGCGCCCTGCATGCTGGGGCACGTGGGCGGAAGCAGATGATGCTGCACCTCACGAGCCATGGCCAAGTCGCGTTCCATGCGCTGTTCTTCACGCGCGATGCGTTCATAGAGCGTCGCATTTTCAATCGCGATGGCAACTTGCGCAGCAAGCGTGCTTACGGTGCGCAAATGGTCCTCAGTGAAATAACCCCGGCGCGTGTGCTCCAGATCAAGAACGCCGATGACCTCGTCCTTATATATAAGAGGCACACATAGCTCAGATCGGGTTTCAGGATTTGCCTTGATATAACGCGGATCGCGGGCGACATCGGGAGCAAGCACCGGTTTCTTGCTTTGCGCCGCGGCGCCCACCAGGCCGCGACCGACGGGAATGTCATGCTTGATCTGGACGTTCTCCTTAAAGCGGACTGAAAAACGGTGCACCAGCTTCTGCTTGGTGGCGTCCAGCAGCAGGATAGAGAACATGTGGTAGTCGATAACCTTTAATAAGAGGTCGCCGATCCGCTTGAGCAACTGATCAACATTCAAAATCGAGGTGAGGTCGCGGCTGATTTCATTCAGCAATGCCAACGTACCGGCCTGCTTGACGATCCGTGTGTACAGCCGCGCGTTTTCAATGCTCACGGCGATGCGCGAAGCAATCAGCGTGAGCAGCCGCGCATGCTCCTCGTTGAAATACGCGCGCTCCTTCGCCTCCAGGTCCATTACGCCGATGACGCGGTTCTTGTTGATCAGCGGCACGGCCAGTTCCGAGCGGACCCGGGGAACGGCCTCAATGTAGTCCGTATCTTTGGAAACGTCATCCACAAGAATGGCTGTGCGCTCCTGGGCGGCGCGGCCGGTCACGCCTTCACCCACCTTTACGCGAATCCGCTCCGCAACTTCAGGCAGATGGCCAATCTGAAAACGGAAACGCAGCTCCTGCGCCCGTTCGTTCAACAAAAGGATGGAAAAGATTTCATAATCGATGACGCGCTTCACCACCTCGGCCACGCGCTGCAGGAGCGTGTCAAGATCAAGCGTGGTGTTAAGAACGTCCGCTACTTCAATCAGAAGTGCTTCAACGTCCACGCGCTGTGGTGGTGTGGTTGTGGCCATCGGGTCCATCCATGATGATAACAGTTAGCTGCGGCTACGCGAGACGGTGGAAAACCGGCTTTCAGCAAAACCAATCGCCCTGGAACGCCGCATCCAGAGCGATTGGAGACGCTTCGAGTTCAGCAGACAGACAAGCGATTATTTAAATCGATAGACGAGGCCCACGGAATAACGCGCGTCTTTTTGATTGGTGCCGAAGACATGCGCGCCATGATAATCCAGCTGGACGGGACGGATGGCAAAGCTGGAGTTCAAGTTGTAATCAGCGCCGCCGCCAATCACCCAGCCCGCGCCGGTGCTGCTGGGGCCGCCATCAACGCTGGCATGCGCAACGCCCAGCAGTCCATGGACGAAAACGGTGAATTTGTCCACGGGGTGCGAGAGTTGCGGTCCAAAAAGAATGTTGTACTCGCGCGCCGATCCGCCGCCAAAGGATTTGTAATTGCCGCCCAGGTCAGCTTTGAGTCCGAACCAGTCATTCAAGTTGCCGGTAAGAGCCGCCTCCCATCCGCTGCCGTGCGAGAGCGTGTCGCCGTTGAGAAGCGAGTAGCCAACAAAGACGTCGCCGGATGAACCTTCATGGCTCATGTCATGGGTTTTCTGGGCCCAGCTGCCGATGGAGAGAAGTAGAAAAGTAAATAGGACAAAAATCTTGCGCATCTTGCGGTAATGCCTCCTACGAAATATTGAGCTTCTATTGTGACGGAGCAGCGCGGAAAAAGTTGAGAAAAAATGTCCTTAGTCCGTTACGGATGGGATACGCCGGAAGGACAAATTTGTTGTGGCTAAGCTTTCACCTTGGGCGTGAACTCCGGCGCGCCGAGTTCGCGGATGATAGCAACCCCGGCGCTTGCGCCGATGCGGTTCGCTCCGGCATCGATCATGGTATTGGCATTAGCCGCGGTGCGAATACCACCGGAAGCTTTTACGCCAGCTTGATCGCCGACAACGC
>JBAVUZ010000314.1:0-4330 GCA_049697035.1 Candidatus Angelobacter sp.
TAACCGAGGAATCCATACATGTGCAGGTCTTTGTTCGGCATCTGCTGCTGCTGTTCCTTGAATGACGGCACGCGCTCCAGCCATCCCAGCGGCGTGATCATGGAAAAGAGCAGGTGCAACTCGGCATTCTCGCGCACATGCGACTGCACAAAGATAGCGCACTTTTCCGGATCGAGGCCCGCAGCCAGAAAATCCAGCACTACTTCCAGTGAGTTATCCGCCAGTCGCGACGTGTTGTCGTAATCGGTGGTAAGCGCGTGCCAGTCCGCCACAAAGAAAAAACAATCGTGTGTGCTCTGCAGCTTTACCCAGTTCTGCAGCGCGCCAACATAGTTGCCCAGGTGCAGCTTGCCGGTGGGGCGCATCCCGCTCAGGACACGCGGACGTGAATTTTTCCTTGGATGGTCTGTCATCAGAATTGCATCAGCTCGTAAGCTGGCATTAGCAGTCTAGCAAATAGCTGTTTCTTCCGAAGCCCCGAAGCGCAGCGAGGGGTCCCTATAGCCTACCTAATTTAAAAGACAAGAGGAAAATAGCATTCGATCTAGCCCTTGCAGGCAAGTCGATCATAGGATCGTACCCATTGATGCAAGGAATAGTGATCCCCCACCCGCATCTTCGGCGGCTTCGGGATTTCAGCCGACAGCGAACTGAACTATGATCCCGTCTTGCCCCCAGCGGCTTGCTCCTGCGGCGCTATTGTTTTCACCTTGACCGGTTTTGCCGGAATCCCGACGGAAATCGTGTATGGATCAATGTCTTTCGTCGCAACGCCCATCGATCCGAGCAGCCCGTGTTCGTGCACATGGACTCCGCTCATGACCGTTGCGTGATACGTGATGCGGGCGCGCGGCCCGATCTCCGTCTTACGGTTGGTTACGATCATTCCGTCGTTCAGGTCATGGTCGTGGGAGTATATGTTGGCATAATCGGAAATCGAGCTGCCTTCATGGATCACGATTTCGCCGCGATCGTCCAGCAGGACGTATTTATGGATCACGCAATTGTCTTCGATGGTCAGGTTGTAGCCGTAAGAGATTTCCACGCCGTGAAAAATCTTCACGTTTTTGCCGATGTGTTTCAGCACATGCTTAGCCACCATGGCCCGGACGCGGTAACCCAGCCAATGATTGATCCCCAGAGGCGAGCGGTCAAACATCATCCAGAACCAGATCAGGGGTTTGCGCTCGGCATATTTCTGCCCATCCACGTCGCCATAGTATTCCGGCTCCAGGGACGCGTTGCGCGGATCAAAGCTGTGCACCATGGCCTGCTCTGCCAACGGGGCGTTGGGCGCTGGATCAGCATAGGGCCGGCCTAGATACAGTTCATGCAGCGCGTCGCGGACGACCAGACAGCGATGCTCGACACTGCGGTTGGCAAACTGCTCATCGAGCTTCTGTATCCAGTCCATGAACGCTTTTTCAGCCGCTGGCAGCGGCTGAATGTTGCGGTACTCGTAACGCGGCATGCAAGCCCCTCAATTCTCAATATTTAAGAATTCAATGATATAACGGCGGCCGGATTCCGCCCCGCACCTGCTCGATCTTCGGCAGGGATTCGATTTTCGTCGCACTCCCGGGGCCGCAAATTTTTTGCGCGTCACCCAGCTTGGGCAGAGTTCTGGCAGCCTCTTCAACCGGGAGAAACCAGAAGCCGGGAATGCATTGGCTCTTCCCACTTTGGGATTGCTTTACAAAGTTAGGTCAAATTCGGAAACGGCACAGCGGTTACCTCAGTACCGTTGTTCTCTGCTCACAATTAACGATATAAACAGCCTATTCCGGGATTAGTTTTAGCTGCATTAAAGGAAAGCAGAACGATGATGTGCAGTTTTATTAAATGGCCCAGGAAAGTCGCGAAAGCGGGTCTTCTCGGTCTCGTAGTCTTAATTCCGCTTACGATCCATGCTCAGGACGATGAGTTTAACGTCGATGGGTTTAAGGCCGTCCCAATCCTGACTGGCTCAACCGCCTATTTTACCCGTGTCACTGCCGGGCAGTACCAGGACGCTCCAACGGTGAGCCCGCTTCTTCTGTTGCCAATGGGAGACAAATGGCTGGTTGAAGCCAAAGGCTCCTACGGCGATACCTTTAGCAAGAATGCCCAGGGCGATTACAACGGAACAATTTCTTACGGGATGGCTTACGGCCAGATTGACTACATTGCCAATCGTTATATGACGTTTGTTGCAGGCCGGTTTACCACGCCATTCAACATTTATGGCGAACGGCTGGCGCCCAACTGGATACGAGCGCTGCAACCCAATCCGCTCACTTCGCCCGTGACGAGCGGCTCTGGCCTGGGCGGCATGATACGCGGTGGATTTTCTGGTACGGATAGCCTGAACGTAACTTACGCGGCTTATTTTTCGGCAAATAATACGCACCATTTACTGGCCACTGACCGCTCCACCGGCGGCCGGCTCGGATTTTTCCTGCCACGTCAGAGATTGGAAGTCGGCGCTTCATTTCAACAGGTTTTGCAGGCGGACCGTCCACATTCTTCCGGCCTATTCATGGAATGGCAGCCCAACCGCGCGCCTTTAACCGTGCGCTCAGAGTATGCGCGCTCCTCCGGCCTCAAGGGAAGCGCGTATTGGATTGAATCAGTCTATCGCTTGAGCCAGATTCCTTCACTGCGGAGACTGGAACTGGTTGGTCGCGGAGAGCAATTCTTTGCCGCGGCAAACCTTTCCGCCGCCACGGTAAAAAAGCTTGGTGCGCTCGGCAAAGACACGAATGAAGGCGATTTCGGCATGAACTATTACCTGCGCAGTGATGTCCGGGCATCCGCCAGTTATGGCCGCCAGTTTGTGCTTGGCCGCAACGCCAACCTGTGGACGGTGGGCATGACGTATCGTTTTATTATGCCGATGCTGCCGCAAGGAGGCGCGCAATGAAAATGAAATTTCTCCTGGCCGCATTCCTGGTTGTAAGCGCCCTTTCGCTGGGTTTGATGGCCAATGCCAGCAGCGGCGACAAGGATTCGGCAAAAGATTCCAGTTTATCCACAGTTTCTGCTGAGCAGAAAGCCCAGAATGAAAACATGCGCATTGAAGGCGAGAAGCGTTTCCGCTCCAACTGCGGACGCTGCCATGCCGCACCGCCCAAGTTTCCGCCGCGCATGATGGCCACCATTGTTCGCCACATGCGCGTACGCGCCACAATTACTGACCAGGATATGCGGTTGATCCTGCGCTATATGACGGAGTAGTGATGCAGTCTTCGAGTATCAGGCGACCGCTCAATTGTTTAACGCAGCTTTCCATCCTGGCTATCTTCGCAACATTTTTCTTATCGTCAAGACCTTCTTTCGCGCAGGTCCGCGTGATTGAAGTCCTGGCCGATAAAGACAGCCATTTCAAGATGGCCGGCATGAGCCATCCGGAAATCACGGTCAAGGCGGGTGAGCCCCTGCTGCTGC
The DNA here is from genome assembly GCA_049697035.1 of Candidatus Angelobacter sp. Lineage (GTDB taxonomy): Bacteria > Acidobacteriota > Terriglobia > Terriglobales > Acidobacteriaceae > Angelobacter. Next base: position 3,427 of record JBAVUZ010000314.1, read on the forward strand.
GCATCAATGCCCGCAAGGGCAAAACCATGAATCGTGATGGCACGGTGCACGGCTTTACGCTGCTGCGCGCCAAAGACCATCACAAAGTCACCGGCTGGGACCTGGAATTAAAGCCGGGAACGCACGAGTTTTCTCTTACCGCTCCGGCTGAGCCCGGCGAGTATGAAGTTTTATGTACCGTCATCTGCAGTGAAGAGCATGAAGGCATGCGGATGAAGTTTGTGGTTTTACCATAGCAGTTTTGTTGCGACTGTAAACGCACGCGCTGACCGCGGCAAAACTGAACACTTTAGGGAGAGTTTCAATGAACAACTCGATGAACAAAATGCGCGTGGCGTTGATCTTTGCAGCTTTGACGCTCTTATCGTTCTATTCACTTGCCAAAGATAAGCCCAAGGATGCCAGCGTGAGTCTGCACGGCGCAATCATGGACAGCCAGTGCGCCTACAACGTCCACTCTGACGCGCATTCGCACGACTGGATGACTAAGCGCGGCGTCCAGGGCGCCACCGATGAAGAGAGCTGCACTCACCACTGCGTGAAAGATATGGGAGGCAGTTACGTCCTGGTGGTAAAGAAGGACGTATATAAACTTGACGATCAGGTTAAAGCGGAGCAATTTGCGGGCAAAAAAGTAAAGATCAACGGCACTTTGGATGCCGATACCCATATGGTTCACGTTTTCGACATGGAAGAAGATAAAGATAAATAGCAGCGACGAACCACAGATTGAAAGAAGAAGCGGCTGCGCTGGGGCGCAGCCGTTTTCGTCGTGTGACTCGTTGGGGGGAGGGAGTTTGGTCTGCCTCTAGGCAGTTTTCTCCATGGTTAATGGATGATGCATGCCGACTAGCTCCGCATTACGGGCTACCGCCATGGTTGCTTGTTCAATTGAAGCCAAAGA
>JBAVUZ010000315.1:0-4050 GCA_049697035.1 Candidatus Angelobacter sp.
ATTTAATACTGACGTGAATGGCGTTGTGCGTCCGCTGGAGATGCGCATTCGTCTTCAGGGAGCAAAGGTCCTTGTGCTGGGCGCCGGAGGCGCGGCCCGCGCAGCCGTTTTTGGATTGAAAGAGCGCGGCGCTGAAGTTTCAATCCTGAGCCGCAATGCGGCATCGGCACAAAAGTTGGCCAAGCAGGCCAAAGCCAAGGTCATCAACCGGACCATGCTGAAGAAGCTGGAATTTGATGTGATCATCAATGCCACTCCTGCCGGCATGGAAGGCAACAAAGATCCGCTGCCGCTTACCGAGCCGGAGATGAAGGCCAAGTATTTTTTTGAAATGGTCTATACCCCGGCGGAAACCAAAATGATCAAAATGGCCCGCGCCCGCGGCATGCACGTGATTGCCGGCGCGGAAATGTTTGTACAGCAGGGCGCACGCCAATTTGAGATCTGGACCGGCAAGCCTGCCCCGATTCTGGATATGCAGCGCGTGGTGGACCACGCACTGGCCCAGCAGGCCGCCGCAAAAGCCGCCGAAGGCAAGACGGAGAAGAAAGGGAAGTAGCACCCGGAATCGCAGGTGTTAGGAACGAGTGTCTCCCTGAGCCACCTTGTTTTTTGGGAATCCGTAGTCCTTGGCAGGACAGATGCTGCGCCGCACACTCGCGGGAGCATGCGGCGCAAGAAAGCGGAAATGCTGGATGAAAGCGCAATTCCAGCGTTCCGCCATGTGGTGCGTTTAAGACTTGCGGTTCTCCATGATGTACACGGCGTTGTAGTCTTCCCGGCCGCTTCCATCGATGAAGTGGTCAAAGGTCTCGACGAAAAGCGCGCCAAATTGCAGGCGGCCAATGACCGTCGTTTCCACGAAGCTGAACTTGTACAGTGCGGTGAAAGCCACCGCGGACGTAGTGCAGACGCTGTCAGCGAATGCCTTGGCTGGCATTACCTTCCAGTCACAGAAAGTCGGGGTGCATGCTCCCCACACATGGATGGAGAGTGCCGTGCCCAAAGCCGTCAGGTCAAGCTTGGCTATTCCACGGGTATTCGCATCGCAATTGAGCCATGTTCCCAGGAGTGGCTTGAGATCCAGTGGAGGCGTGACCGCCATCGGGGCCGCCAGGGTAATCCCTTTGAGCTCTGCCACTGTTTCCAGCATATCCAGGGGAGATTTGAACTCGTGTTTGGTGATCGGCTTTACGGGTGGATGTTCAGTTACGGTAGGCATGTTTTGTTCCTTTCTTGCGTTTGGCAAACTACTCGATTACTTAAACGAGGAAACATTCTGGCGAGATTGCTGCTGAAATGTTGGCTGACCTAATGGAGTAAAAAACGTGACAGCCAGCCTGAGCAGAGATCACGGAGAGTTGGGTCTAAGACCGATGCCAAACGCAACTCAATCGTATCTGCCGTACGAATGTATTGATGTGACCAGCCTCACCGCCGTGTGTGATCTCGTCCGGACAAAAGCCGGCCAAATCACGTCTATGAGTGACTTGTGCGAAAATCGTCCACCCTGGCCGGGAAAACGATCTATCTATTTCGCTCGTCGGAACCTAAATGGAAATGCATACGCCAAGTGCACCATGTGCGAATCCACGCCTGGGTTCTACAGCGCCGTGTAAGCGTTTGACATGCTGGAACATATAAGCAACTGACAGAGACTTGCCTCCGCGTGGCGAAAAGCGCACTCCCGCGCGCCCATCGAGCAGGAAGTTAAACTGGGCCGCCCGGAAAGAGAGCGTTCCGCGTGAAATATGAAATCCCTGCATGCACTCCGGTAAACGGCTGCCAGCGCTTCTTCGGCAGGAAGATCACGTCGGCTCCGACTGGGCTTGTGCCCACACCGAAATCCACTTTGGTCTCAGTGAATGGCGGAACACTGCCCTGCGCATGGAAATCCGTTCCCTTGATGAAAGGCTCGGCCAGCAGCTCGACCGGCATGATCTCTGAGACCCAGCGGACGTTGCACACGCGGCCGTGGGCCAGCAGATAGCTAAAAGAAAATCCAAACACAAAAAAATGACGGTCAGATGTAACGCCTTTGAGTGTTCCATTGGCCAGAGGCAGGACGCCAAAAATGCCGAGTTCATTGCGTGGCGCGGCCTGCGATTGCGGCGCGGATGTTTGCGCGTAGGCGGAGCATGACATCAGAAACAAAAGAAGAAAAATGACGGGTTAAAGACAAAGCGCGGTCTTTCATTGCCGGCATGGTCTGTCTCGAAGAAATGAGTCTATATCATGCGCATAGCCGTGCAGGAGATGCGAGGTGCTAAGATGCGGAAAAAATCGCGCAGAAAAAAAGGGCCTATCCGGTAAATGAACAGGCCCCAAAATCCGATGTTGCGCGATGACTATTCCTGCTGCGGTGTTTTTGCTACGTCGCCAACCTTGGCGCCGGTTCCGCTGAAGTTGAGAGTCGCGGAATCCGCATCAATCTCAGTCACGGTGCCTTCACCAATCTTGGTGGTAATGGTCTTCAAGACCTTGCCTGTTGTGGGATCCTTGATCTGGCGTCCGGCATGGCTGATTTCCAGTACGTCGCCGACCTTCAATCCAGTTTTGCTACCCACGTTGATGATCAGGGTATTGCCGCTCACGTCGGCCACCACGCCTCTGACCTCAACTTTGCGCGTGGGAACATTCGCGGCGGACGTGCCCAGCTCGCCGCCCACCTGTGTCACGGCCTGCGTTACGGCTTCACCCAGCAGGGTCTGGCCAAAGTTGGAGGCATGCGTATCAAAAACGCCGCCACCTGCCCCGCCACCACCGCCGCCCGCTCCGAGCAGAGACGTTCCGGAGCGTTTGCTCTCGCCTTCACCGGTCACCGCTGCCAGGATCTCGCCGGTGGTGGTATCCACCAGGCGCGCGCTGATGGCGCACACTGCCTTCGCTTCATTGCGCTTGATGCCGCCAATTCCAAAGCCGTGGGACGACAAACCCGCTCCGCCGATCGCCTTACTCTTGTCGTCGCGACCAAACTTAGTGATGGAGCCCATAATGATGGCGTCAACGCCAAGAATCTGGCCGATCTTCTGCGCGGTAGCCGGGTTTGCACGATCGCTGTTGGAAAAGTTCTGCTCCGCCAGGATCTTGTCCAGGGCCTTGCGCTCGATCACGGAATATTTGCCGTCTTTCACCAGCTTTTCCACCAGCATGTCTGTAATGCCCTTGCCTACATCCTGGTTGCTGCCATAAATAGAGGAGACATAAGATTGGACGGTGCCGTAGTCGAAGTCGAGCACCGCTACGCGCTTCTTATGCGAGGTCTGCGCGGTGCAGGTCACAGCCAAAAGGGCTAAAGTACACATCAAGCGGATCATTCGCGACATGGTTTTACTCCTGGAAGAGATAGCTTTTAAAAAAAGGGGGTCTTGGCGCTCAAACTTTAGCAGGAGAACTCACCTGCCGACAACTGTTTTGCGTACTTATAGTGAAGATTTAGGGCGAAACGTTACTCTTGCACCAGCCACGCAAGGGCTTCCCGGCGGCTTTCAAACGTCGGCAGGCGCCGGCGCGTAAAAGCCTGGACACCTTCATAAATCAGGCGCTGCAATCCGCTGATGCCGATCACCGCGGCCTTGCGGACGTATGGCGCGTTGGCTGCTACCTTGGCTTGCAGCACTGCAATCGATTCCTTGTCAAAACTGGTGCCGGTCACGTCATTCAGCGTGAGCACGGTGTTGGGCGGTTCCTGCGCGATCACTCGATGGCCTTCTTCCGCCACCGCCTTCAACATCGCGCCGTCACAATGCGAGTAATTGATAAAAAGGATGCGCTTGCCCTGGTGCTCAATAAAACGCACGCGCCCGGGTGCAATGGCGTGAATCGTGCTGGACTGCAATTCGTAGGTAGTTGCGCTTGCCATCGGAGTATTGTGGTCCTGCCCGTGGCAAGGCGAAAGGTAACGAAAGTAAGAGGACCTTTGCGACCCGTTTTGGCGGACCGGCGCAGTTTGGTGGCGATCAGGCAGGAGAGTCAAATGTCGGTGCGTCCGCCCATTTCTTCCAGCACTTCCAGCAGCGCATTTGGATCGTGGGAGTCAATGGTCTTGTC
>JBAVUZ010000316.1:0-9446 GCA_049697035.1 Candidatus Angelobacter sp.
GCTAAACCGAATCAGCGTTTCCCGTGGGATGTCTGAAACAGCTGTCCGCAGTCTCGAGATACTCTTGTTTTGCAGGTCGGGTATTTGGCCAGTCGGCAAAGCGGTTATGTCAGAAGCGCAAGATCAAAGGTCTGCATAAGAGATCAGCTCTATCTGCCGATGCGCGAGTGCTTTCTTTGTCTCCTCTGATGTCAACGCTGAAAGTTCAATCTCTCTCGATTGCGTCAACCGTGTTCCCGCTGCCTGCAAATCAGCGTCTGAATATCCAGGATGGCAGACCAGTTCCCAAGTGCCGTCAGGCAGTGCTTCAAGAATTCGCAAGAGCTTTTTCTGATCCAGCATGCCGGTGACCGCGATGCCAACCGTACCGTCCGGTGAAATCATTCCCTCTTCTTTTACTGCGCTGTGGAAGTTGGCGGCAAACATCTGGAACGCCATAACTCCGGCCGAACGCAGCCAAAGTCCCGGAGTATTCAACACCATCACAGCGGGCCAGGAGCGTAGCGGCTCAAACGGATTTCTTACCGCGCGAATGCCGCAAGCTTTTGCGGCGCGCAGCAGAGGGCGCAAGATATGCGGAAACATATGCGTGTGCTTGTGGCTGTCGAGGTGCGTCAGCGTAATGCCGCGCGACTGGACCTTGCGGACCTGCGCTTCCACTTCCCACTGAACTTCCTCAGCGGAAATCTGCTTGCGCAGTGCGGCGATAGAAAATTGCTTCAAGCTGGTACGAAAGCGCGGCGAGCCATTTGTCAGCGATTGAAGATTGGCCTTCAGTGGCACGCCATCGATCAGTACCACGTGGCATCCAGTCTTGAGGCCACGCTGCACTTTGGCTAGATCGATCGCAGCGTCAGTTGCTTTTGCGTTGGCCATGAGCGTGGCTGAAGTCACAATGCCCAATCGATTGCCTTCGATGATGGCGCGGTTTACGCCCGACGTGAGGCCAAAATCATCCGCATTAACAATGAGACGACGCACTGGGTGAGTCTAACAAAAACCGTGAACCACAAAGGACACGAAAGAACGCAAAGAAGATAAAGCACAATGAAATGATTTTGCGAGGTAACAAAGAACGTTGGAAAAACACAGCAGAGAGCTTATAGAAAACTTCACAGGACAACGAAGAATTAGCTTTGAGTTCCTTCGTGTCCTTTGTTTAGGTTCTTAAGCTGTTTTTACTTCCTGCGGACGCGGCTCTCTTTCGCCCAGGAACATCTTGATTTTTTCCAGAAGCGCGGGAAAGAGGTCTTCTTTTTGCAGGCATGCGGCGACGTCTTTGCCGCCATCAATTGGGCCATAACCTGTAACGATGATTACCGGAACGTCAGGATTTTTTTCGTGGACTCTTTTGGCGAGTTCAACGCCGTTCATTCCGTCCATGCGGAAATCGGTCACCAGAATGTCGAAATCTTCTTCGTCGAACTTGCGCAGGGCCTCTGCCCCGTTGTAAGCGCTCACCGCGCGATAGCCCTGCATTTCCAGAATTTCGCAGCTCAATCGGGCCAACACTTCATGATCGTCAACGAAAAGGATCGCGCGCATGGATGACTCCTTGTGGCAACAAACGGATGGGGAGCACGTACAAAAGGACCGGAAATCCGACAGCAGCTTCTGCCTCAGTTCTTTGTTTCATAATACGCCTGAAAAGATGCCTGCTGAGCATAGTATTTTTAGCCCGGGCAGGTATTCTCCAGGTTCTAACCCGCTCTAAACCAACACTTTATTCTCCTTCCGGCGGCAAGTACAGCGCCGGGGTGTTGCTGTTCTTCATGGCCTCGTTGAACGCCGGCACGTCCGTGGACATGAGTTGCTTCCATGCCGCCAGCTGCTGGTCAAGCTGGCTGCGCAACATTTTGAACACGTCATATTGCTGCTGTGACGGCGCGCTATCACCCGCCTGCACAATAGCACTGAAGCTATCCAACTGCTCATTCAACATGTTGGGGAAAGCCAGGTTCGCTTCTGATCCCTTCATATTCACCTGGATAAGATGTTCCTCAACCGGGGCCATTTTCTTATCCAGTGCGACGGCTTGTTCAAGTAAAGCTTTCATTTTTGGATCATTGTCAAAACGCTGCTGGACTGACTTGATTTCAGCCCGCATGGTGCGCACCTGGTTTACTGCGCGATGCAAATCGTTGTTTGCTTCATTGACCTGCGCGGCCAGTTCAAACTGTTTGCGCAGATCGTCAGGATTGATGTTCTTGGTGCGCGGATCCATCACAATTTCCAGCGGCTGCGATACGCTCTGCTTCCCCGCAGTCAGCTTGATTGTGTATTGCCCCGGTTGTGCCAGTGGCCCTTGCGGACCAACGTCACTGTAAAACGCTCCCGGAATTTTTACCGGCGGCTCCCAGCGCAGGTTCCAGGCATATCGATTCATGCCGGCCGCAGCGGGAATCGTGGTAACTTCCTTCACCTGGTCGGGCCATTCCGGCGGCTGCTCGTCGCCTTTTTTCTCCTTGCTGGAAAGCGCGCGAACCACCTTTCCCGTGGAATCAAGGATCTCAAGCTTTACTTCATCCCTGGGCGCGGTCTTGAAGTAATAGTTGATAATTGCTCCCGGCGGTGGATCGTCCCCTACCGGCCCACGCCGTTCGATGTCAGTGGGCAAATGCAGACGCAGCGCCGTCTCTGGCTTGAACAACACCATCTCTGTGGTCGATGAAACTGAATCAAGCTGCCGCAGCGGGGTAATGTCATCCAGTACCCAGAAAGCGCGTCCATGGGTTGCGGCAATCAGATCGTCGCCGTGAATCTCAAGATCGTGAACAGGCACTGCTGGCAGGTTCAACTTTAGCGGCTGCCAGTGTCCACCGTCATCCACGGAAAAGTAAACGCCGGTTTCCGTTCCCGCATAGAGCAGGCCTTTGCGTTTGGGGTCTTCCCTTATGGAGCGCACGTAGGAACCTTCCGGAATTCCGTTGGCGGTCAGGATCCAGCTCTTGCCGTTATCTCTGGTGCGGAAAATCAGCGGACGAAAATCATCAAACTTATGCCGATCCACTGCCACGTAAGCCGTGTTCGGGTCATGATGTGACGGCTCAATGATGCTGATCATGCTCCATTCCGGCATGTCTTTAGGCGTAACGTTGACCCAGTGCTGGCCGCCATCTGTGGTGACCTGTATCAATCCGTCGTCGGTGCCGGCCCAGATTGTGTCTTTCTTCAGCGGCGACTCCGCCAGTGCAAAAATCGTGTCGTAATACTCAACGCTGGTGATATCGAGCGTGATCGGCCCGCCGGATGGCTTCTGCTTGGATTTGTCGTTGCGCGTCAGGTCGCCGCTGATTGCGGTCCAGCTCTGTCCGGCGTTCGTCGATTTAAAAACCATCTCCATGGCGGTGTACAGCGTGTTGGGGTCGTGCGGTGAAATCATCAGTGGCGATGTCCAGTTGAAGCGATGCAGCAATTTCTCCGCGCCATTGCCGGAAACATCCAGCGGCCAGACTGAGATATCCACCACCTGCTCAGTGCGCTTGTCAAAGCGAGAGGTAAACGCCTCAGCGTTGGCAAACGTGATATTTGGATCGGGCGGATACGGCGCGATATAGCCGCTCTCTCCGCCGCCCACGGGGTACCAATCCTGCCGGCCGATCACGCCATCGTCGTCATAACTCTTGATTGCGATGGTTGAGTTATCCTGCTGCGCGCCGTAGATGTAATACGGCCAGCGATTATCCGTAATCACGTGATAGAACTGCGCCGTCGGCTGGTTATATTGCGTGGACCACGTGCGCCCACCATCGAGTGAAACAGTTGCGCCGCCGTCGTTGCCGTTAATCAAATGGTCCGGATTGTCCGGATCGATCCACAGTCCGTGGTGATCACCATGCGGCGCGGGTAATAGACCAAACGTACGGCCGCCATCGGTAGAGCGAAACATGCCGGTATTCAGCACATAAACCGTGTCCGCCGATTTGGGATCGGCAAAGATATGGCTGAAATACCAGGCACGCTGCCGCAAGCGGCCGTCTTCATTCATGCGAATCCAGTTATCGCCGCCATCGTCTGAGCGATACAGCCCGCCTTCTTTCGATTCCACCATCGCGTAAACCTTGTTGGAGTCCGCGCCGGAAACCGAGACGCCAATCCGTCCCATGATTCCCGCGGGCAAGCCATGGCCCTCAATGTGCGTCCACGTAGTTCCACCGTCCGTGGATTTGTACAGTCCGCTGCCGGGGCCGCCGCTGTTCAGGCTCCAGGGATTGCGATACACCTCCCACAGCGACGCAAACAACGTGTTTGGATTATTAGGGTCAAACACCACGTCAATTGCCCCGGTCTTGTTGTCCTTATATAGGACCTTCTGCCACGTAGCGCCGCCATCGGTTGTGCGAAAGACGCCGCGCTCTTCGTTCTGCCCATACGCGTGCCCCAGCGCAGCCACAAAGACGACATTAGGATTCCTGGGATCGATAATCAGCGCGCCGATATGCTGCGTGTCTTTCAGGCCAACGTTCTTCCACGTCTTGCCCGCGTCAATTGATTTGTAAACGCCGTTGCCGTAAGAAATGTTGCCGCGGATGCAAGCCTCGCCGGAGCCTACATAAATAACGTTGTGGTCAGACTGCGCCACGGCAATCGCGCCAATCGAGGCAATCGGCTGCTTATCGAACAACGGCTGCCAGTTTGTGCCCGCGTCAGTGCTCTTCCATACGCCACTGGAAGCTCCGCCAAAATAGAAAACGTTTGGCTCGCCCGGAACGCCGGTTACGGCCAGCACCCGTCCACCACGGAATGGGCCAACTTGCCGCCAGCGCATCGCGCCAAAAACTTTTTCGTCAATCTGCCCCGCTGCCGGCGGAGGAGTTTGCGCCGGAGCCACCGTCTTGGTGGCCGGCTTTTTGGCCGGGCCGCCGGCCGGCTTCTTGCCTTGCTTGTCTTCAGATGTCTGAGGGTTCTTGGCGGACTGGGCGAATGCCGTTGAGAAAAGACAAATCAAGAAGAGACCAAACACACGACTCCGGAAGATCATAGCGGACGCAACTCCTTATATAGGCCGAGCCGGTAATGATACGGGTGTTAGAGAGCAACTTGCAATTCTGCGCCGATGATGTGCTAGGTCATTTTGGAAAAATAATTCACTTCACCACTAATGTTCGTCATCCCGAGGTCCGTAAACGAGCAAGCGGTTTCGGGCCCCATTTACGCCTGCTCTTGGCGTGAATGGGCAGAGCTTGCAAGTAGGACCCAGGGACCTTTAGCCGCGCATGAAATTCCCTCACAGCGCAAAAGTCGACGGATCCCAAAACCTCGTCAGCTTCTAAGCGTTGTCACGGATTCTTGCTCTGGGCCGGAGGCGGTGGATTCATTCCATTGCGGCATCTCCAGGGTAGGTTTCAGCAAGAGGGCCAGCGCGATTCCTGCTACGAAGCCGCCAATGTTGCTCCACAGGATGTATATCGCGGGCAGTGGATCGTGAATGAGCAGCACAATGAGTTGCCAGCCCAGCCACGCACCGGAGACCGCAAAGGTCTTTGCAGCGAAAGTCGTGACATGCCACCATCCCAGATGCACTTCAACATCAAAGATGGAATCGGGGAACACTATCCAAAATGCTCCAACCACTCCGGCAACAGCTCCAGCCGATCCGGTACATGGAATTGTTGAGGCGCGATCCAGCAGATAGAAAAGGGCTGTTCCTGCTACCCCCGAAAGAAGGAAGACTCCAACGAACCGCACTCGACCAAAAGCATCCTCAAGCTGTTTCCCCAACACAGTTAAGAAAATCATGTTCGGAAGAACGAAGATGATCCCCGCGTGCAGAAAAACTGCGGATATGGCGCTCATTGCGTGGGGCTTGGCCGCAACGAAGCCGTAAGCGGCAAATAGCTGCTGCGGATAGGACATTGTCCAAACGACAATCCACAAAAGTGAACTACAGGCGACGAGTACCACCGTGGCTAGGGGCACTCTTTTGCACTTGTAACGACTGTTAGGTATAAGGAACATCCCGCGGGCCAATTATATGGCCTCCGAGCCGCGTTAGCGGCGAATGAAAATAGCTCGGCACGCCGGACGGGGTTGGGAGTCCCAGACACGTTTTCGCGTGATGGGTGTGAGCCTTTGAGCAATGGCCTCCCAGTGCCGGGTCCGTGAGAAGGCAAGCAAGTGCCGACAGGGTCAGCTGACAAAGGTTTGTACTCCGTCAGACTTACTCTCGATGAGTTGAGATAGAGTTTCTAAAGAGGGGACGGCTTGACCGGTTTCCCAACAAACCCCTGTTTTGGCTTGTCGAGATGGCTTGAACGTTTGGCCGAGATGGTCTTGAGCTTGCTGAAGGAAATCGTGGACTGCGCAGTCGTGCCGTCCCGATTGCCGCGCCTCTGCGGTGCAAACTCCGCTTGATCCGCGCTCATCCGCGTTGATCCGCGGTAAACCTCCGCCCGCTACTTCCCCGCAAACTGCACCAGCCCATCCCGATAATCAATCGTCAGTTTCATGTTCTCCATGGCGCTGAAGCCAATCTGTCCGGAGACTTCAATCCCCAGGTCTTTGCTGACGGAATGAAGATCGACCGTGCTGATGCGGTCATTGCGGTTCACCTTGGCAAATCGTAGCGTTGCGTCGTCGGCGATGAAGGCGCTATTCACCACGCCGCTGGCCGCGGACATGGGCGAATTGAAAGCACGCATCTCCGGCATTAATCTTGCCAGCTCAGGTGAGATGGTGTTGGCGTTGGAGCCGCTATCCACCACGAACAGCCCTGTGGCTTTCTTCCCTACTGCAGTAGGTAACAGCAGAAAATGTCCGAGTGTAAACGTCTGGCTGAAAGCTTCTGTCTGCGCCGGCGCGCTGTCCTTGCTTTGGGCAGGCATCTGTTCCAGCCGAAGCTTGCGCGCAGGCATGTCCAGCGTGATCAGATACTTTGAGAAAATATCCATGCCGATGATGCCGTCCACTTCCACAATCTCTCGCGGCGTGGCCTGGACAAAGCAGTCATGGAATTCAAGATCGCCAATCACAACCTTATCCACCCACGCTTTGTAGCCCACCGCTGCTCCTGATTTCCCAACGCCTTCTATTGCCTGCTCGGAAAGCTTGCTCGCGCCAATCTTTTGCGCCAGCTTGCGCGTGATAGTGATTCCTGAAGATCCGGTATCCACCAGCAGCGTCACCGTGGCGCGATCATTTAGCCGCGCGCGAACGCCGTAACCGCGCAGCACCATGCGTGGGCCCACGGTCAGCGCTTCCATCTTTATTTCCGCGCGCTCCACGTCACGCGCCGGTATCCAGGTCTTGCGGCCGGCCAGGGCTTTCAAAAAATCTTTATATTCCCGCTCATGCCGTTCTGTCTCAGCATCATTGTGGAACTCCGCCAGATGCCGCTCCAGCGCCGCCACATTTTCCGGATAAGCCAGCCGGATGGCCCATTCATAAAAAGCGTCGCTATCCTGGGGATCAAGCTCGTGCGCTTTGGCGATGGATGCCTTTGCTTTACTGTGACGGCTATAGACGGTGTCAACTTTTCCCTGCCCCAGCCATGCGCGAGCACATTTGTCGTCGAGCTTAAGCGCAGCCCGGTACTCGTCATCGGCTTGTGGAATGAAGCCACGGCGATAGTAAACGTCACCGCGCTCGGCATGGATGATTGCCGACTCAGGAAAAGCTGCCATAGCCCTCTGCGAGCTTTCTTCAGCGGCCTTAACGTCATCCGCTTTCAGCAGGCTGCGCACCAGGCCCGCATACGCTTCCGCGGAGGGTTTGCCTTCAACAATTTTTCGGAACGCAGCCGCTGCCCCGCGAAAATCGGCCTGGCGATATAGATGATGCGCATTGGCCAGCGCGCTATCCTCCAGAGGAGGCGACACTTGCGCTAACAGGAGCGGCGGGAACATCGCCATCAGCAACAACGACCAAAGCGTAGTCATAGCAAGAGAACGCACTGACTGAGAATACTTGCCCTGATCCACATTGGCAAAGAGCTCATTATTCGACTGCCGATCCGTGTAAATCAGTGTCATCCGTGTTTATCAGTGGTAAGCGCTTTTCTCCGACTGTGGGCGATTCTTAAGTAGTCCAGCCCCATTTCAGTTATCAGACGATTTACAATACAACTGCTCACGCGTGCGAAAGTGGCGGAATTGGCAGACGCACCAGGCTTAGGAACCAAGGCCAAGATTCTCTCAAAACCTCAATTCATTGTATTTACAGGCGCTTAGTACCCGCGCTGATCGTGTTTGTATGCTGTCCGGGTACGTCCTGTGACGGGCTGTCATTCAGAGTTCATTCAGAGTCGCTTATCAGATCCCTATAAATCGGCAAGCTACCTGGAGAACCTCAAGCAACGGGATTTTGAAAGCCGCCCGTTTGAGGTCACGAGTGGGCCGGATTGCCGTTTGCACATTGTTGGTGATCCCGACACACGACCTGTGACCTTGCAAACACGCCGGGAAGAAAGGCAAACACGGACGGCCAGGACGCGGCGGCAGAGGCCGTCATCCGAGCCAATGTGAAGATGCCAATACGGAAGCTGCAAGAGCAATTGTCCACCCTCGACATCAGCCGTGGCACAACCTGGATTGCCAAAACCCGTGGCCGTATTCAGGCGGAATCCGGAGAGGTGATTACGGCGGGCTGACCCGCGTGTACGCACGTTATAGAGAGAGAATAAACGTACAAACTCTGACCCCTCACATCACACGGGGAGAGAAAACAAAGTTTTCTTCTCTCCCGTTCGTGACGTGATTTGTGCCGCACATTGACGTAGCAGCATCCTGCACCGCGTTATAGTAATGAGATGGCCTCAATTGTCGGCGATGAAAGCGCTTCTGAGTATGTCTTCGCGCTAGCTGCCCTTATTGGCAACGACAGGGAATGGCTCAGTCTAGAGCGAAACTGGAATAAGAGGACAGCCGGGGCTGTTTTTCATGCAGCGGAATGCGAGTCAGATCGAGGCGACTTCTGCCGGTACAGCCACGCAGAGAACCTGAGTTTGTATGCGGACCTGACATCCATCATTGCAACGAGCGGTGTGCGAGGATTTGGCATTGCGCTTGACCTTGTCACGTTTCGTGAGGTTTTTCCCTCACCGCCCGAGATGGCTTACTACTGGTGTTTTATAGGGGTGGTCCGTCACTTTGCTGCTGAAGAGCGCTACCGAGACGGGACATGCATGGATTTTGTTTTTGATCATAGGCAGGATGGCGGGCACAACGTCGGAGCACTCTACAATTGCTTCCTCTCTCCAGACTGGAGTAACGAGAACACATCGCTCGGAGCGCGCCTGATGTTTGATTCAAGAAAAAACATCCGCATCCAAGCTGCGGACCTCGTGGCACGCGAAACAATGAAAGCGATGGACAACATTGTCGGACTTAAACAGCGTCCCCTTCGGCGCTCTATGTTGGCGCTAAAGGAAGCTGGGGAGCGATTTAATTTTAAGGCGGTTACGAACAGGGCAGACCATGGTTTCTTCTTGAACTGGCCTGACTCCATAC
>JBAVUZ010000317.1:0-11730 GCA_049697035.1 Candidatus Angelobacter sp.
GAACTGAACCGCCGTATGCGGACCCGCATGTACGGTGGTGTGGCAGGGGAGAGCAGGTGACTGCTCCCCCTATGCCGATTCCCCGGCAAATCATCCGCGACCGAGGTATAGCGCGGCCAGGTCCAGGCAACTTTCATACGTGTCTGCTCTTGCCTGGGGCGCGGTGGTTTCGGTCCCGGCCGGAATCCGGGCAACCTTAACCGCCGCTGGCCGGCTGCTCTCGACGTGCGAGATCGCCTGCCCGCTTTCTTGTGTTTCCTGTTCTTCAACTGTGGTCTTCACATCCGTCTCCTCTCACTGCTGTCAAACCTTTCGTTTTTCAAAATCGAGCAGCCGGTTACTGCATGGTGTTGATCTTGGCCAGGATCTTGACCACGAACTGCTTCGGCAATCTGGAGTAGCCCTCCTGAACGGCAACCTCCTGTCCCTCGGAGTAGGCCCAGTTGAGAAACCCCACCATCGCCACCGTTCGACGCGGGTCACGCGCCGGACGCACATACACCCACGTGAAGCTTGAGATCGGATAGGAGTCTGCTCCCGGGGCGTTGGTCAGCGAGGAAGCCATCTTGTCCCAACCGGGCGCCTCCACTGCGGCGCACGCCGCCGTGATGGTTTCCGCCGTGGCCCTGACAAACTTGCCCGCAGGGTTCAGCACGCTCGCGTGTGCGATCTGGTTATCGTCGGCATACTGAAGTTCAACGTAGCCGAGCGCCCCCGGGGTGCTCTTGACCTTGTCCGCCATATCGGAGCTTCGCTCCGCCGGTTGCCCGACGGGCCACTTGGGCGAAGGGCTACGCCCGATCTGGTCGCGAAACTTGGGACTGGTTTTCGAGAGAAACTCCGTGAACACGTAATTGCTGCCTTTGCCCCCCGGACGATAGATCACATTGATTGGCATGTTGGGAAGACTGACGCCCGGATTGAGTTTCACAATCGCGGGATCATTCCAGTTCCTGATGTGGCCGAGATATACCCCGGCCAGCACATCGCCGGTGAGCCGCAATTGCGGGTTTCCCGGCAGGTTGTAGATGGGAACAATGCCGATCATCACCACGGGCAATTCACTCAAGTTGCCCGCGCGGCGATCCTCGGCGGAAAGAGGCACTTCTCCAGCTCCGAAGTCGCTGACGCCGCGGGCGATCTGGGTCAGCCCTTCCACGTTCCCCATCGGCACGTATTGCAGCTGGACTGTTTTGTTGTTTTGGTTATAAAGGTCGGCCCACTTGTGGTACAGCGGGAGAGGCACACTTGATCCGGCTCCCACCAGAACGACACCTTGCGGCTCGGCGGCAAAGAGCGCCGTACACATGCCGGTTATGAGAATGATCGAAAGTTTCTTAGACCATCCTAAGCGATTCCTGTTCCGTCGCGACCCGCTGCTGTTTGATGGTCGCGCAGTCTTGCGCGCTGCGATGCGCACTCCGTCTCGCATACAACACCTTCTCTTTTTTTGTGCAACATGCCATTTGCCTTACCTGGGCGTGGCACAGTTTTCTGCGAAGAAGAAAAAACCCGGTTTACTCTTCTCCTGGTTAGTCCCATTTTGGAACAGCATTATGTAAATCAGTATGGTTACTCCGGTAACGAAAGGTTATGATCGGGGTAACCTGGCAGGATTGCACGGCGGAGGCCAGGTCATCGATTTGCCCACAGGAGTCTCTTACCGTTACAGTCCTTTACATCCAATGGCGGTTGATGGAGAATGTCCGCCGCCGACCTTTCTGAGCGTGGCATCATGCCCACCAGGGAACCTACTCACGAAGATCCACAGCCCCGGCAATCTCTGCTGGTTCGCATAGTCATTGCATTGCCGAACTGGGGTTTGCGCGTCCTGCTGTGGTTCCTGTCTCGGATCATCTATCGAGTGAAGGTACTGGGCAAGGAGAATATTCCTGGCAAAGGCGGAGCGCTGCTGGTTTCCAATCACATGTCTTTTGTGGACGTGGTATTGATCAGCGCGGCGGCCAATCGGCCCGTGCGCTTCTTGATATTCAGTGACGTATACAACCTTGCTTTTATAAAGCCTTTTGCGCTGCTCATGCGCGCCATTCCCATTCCCACGGAGATGCGCCCCCGGGACATTGTCCGCGCTTTTCGCGAAGCCAGTGATGCTATTCGCGCGGGAGAACTAGTATGCGTGTTTGCCGAGGGCCATATCACCCGTACCGGCTCCATGTTGCCGTTCCGCAAAGGCATGGAAAGAATTATTCGCGGACTGGACGCGCCTATTGTTCCTGTGAACCTGCATGGCATATGGGGAAGCATCTTTAGTTATGAGCGTGAGCGTTTCTTGTGGAAAGCGCCGAGGCGCATGCCATATCGCGTGACCGTGAGTTTTGGCGCATGGCTGCCTTCCACAGCGAACGCCGCGGAAGTCCGGCGGTCCGTGCAGGCCCTGCAAGCCGCCGCTTTTGAAGCAGACCGCGTGGCCCGCCAAACGCTTGATCGCGCGCTGGTACACACGGCGCGACGCTATCCATTCCGCTTCTGCATGGGCGACGCGCGCTTTCCTGAAGTGAGCTTTGCGAGCATGCTGCTAAAACTCATTTTTGTTACGCGAAGACTGCGTTCGCAGTGGAAAGACCAGGAGATGGTCGGCGTGCTGATGCCTCCATCCGTCGGCGGGGCGCTGGTGAATTTTGCCGCGGTATTGCTTGGCAAAGTTCCCGTGAACCTGAACTACACCGCCAGCACAGAGACTCTGGAATCCTGCGCGCAACAATGCGGCCTGAAGACGGTAGTCACGTCAAAGCTCTTTCTGGAAAAGCTTGCCGCCATGAACAAGATTGAGGTGCCTGGGCGGTCGATATATCTGGAAGATGTGCTGATCAAACCTAAATCCAGCGAAAAAATTCTTGCGCTACTCATCGCCATCTTTCTGCCTTATACCCTGATAAAGTGGGTCGTGGGCGCACAGAAGCGCACCACCAATGATCTGGCGACCATTATTTTTTCCAGCGGCAGCACCGGCGATCCCAAAGGCGTGATGCTGACGCACCACAACGTGCTGGCCAATATCCGGCAGATGACTCAGGTGTTTTCCTTTACCAGCGACGACAAATTGATGGGCGTGCTGCCGTTCTTCCATGCGTTTGGCTTTACGGTGACTCTGTGGCTTACCGGAACTTATGGCGTTGGCGTGGTGTTCCATCCCAGCCCGCTGGACGCGCAGATTATTGGCGAGTTGACGCGGAAGTACCGTGTGACGTTCCTGATTACCACTCCGACTTTTTTGCAGGCGTACACGCGCCGTGTTCCCAGAGAGGATTTTGCCAGCCTGCGATGCGTGCTGGTGGGCGCGGAAAAACTTCCAGAACGGGTGGCCCGGGCTTTTGAAGACCAGTTTGGCGTCCGGCCTCTGGAAGGTTACGGCTGCACGGAATGCGCGCCGGTGGTGGCCGTGAACATTTTCGATTATCGGGCTCCGGGTATTGTTCAGCTCGGCGCGCGCCCGGGCACCATTGGACATCCCTTGCCGGGAATGAGCGTCCGCATTGTCGATCCGGAGACAGGGCAGCCATTGCCACCTGACACGCCAGGCATGCTGTTAGTGCGTGGGCCCAACGTAATGCAGGGATATCTGGGACGTCCTGAAGAAACGCGGACGATTTTGCAGGACGGGTGGTACACCACGGGTGACATTGCCGCCGTGGCTGACGATGGTTTTCTTACCATCACGGACCGGTTGAGCCGCTTCAGCAAAATTGGCGGAGAAATGGTCCCGCACGTAAGGGTCGAAGAAAAATTACATGAGCTGGCGGAAACTTCGGAACAGATCTTTGTGGTGTCATCCGCTCCGGACGAAAAGAAAGGAGAGCGGCTGGTGGTGCTGCATACTCTCAATCCCGAACAGCTTGCGCCTGTACTGGCGAAACTTGCCAGCGCCGACCTTCCACCGCTTTGGAAGCCGCGCAAAGACCAATTTTTTCACGTGGACGCTTTGCCCATCCTGGGTACGGGCAAAATGGATCTGCGTGCGTTAAAAGCGCAGGCCAGTTCAATGGCAGCGGCTGTTTGAGATTCCCGATTCATATAAAAAGCGGTTTCCGAAAGCCCTGCCTTGGGGAAACACCCAGAGACAAGGCTCCCAGGGTTTTAGAATCGAGAAGCTGCCCAACTCTAGAAGGCGAAACTAGCGCGGAAAGAGTCCGCTAGCGCAAATCGCCCAAAGGACTACCAGACGGTTTGCAAGAGAGGGCTGGTTCGCAGTTTTTCGTCATGGGTAACCAACGCCAGGCCTTCGGATTGGGCGGTTGCAGCGATCAGTCGATCTGCCGGATCTCTTGGAAAGTCGGCGGGAAACTGGGCAGAGATCGCAGCAATCTCCGGCGTAATCGGCTTGATCACCAAGCCCTCAGTCAACAAGCGAACAGACGCTTCGACCGTTCCGTATGCCTGGATGCGTCCCCGAGAAAGCAACATCGCCAACTCCCACAACGTAATGTCAGCAATGGCCAGCCCGTCCTCTGTCATAGCTTTCACAATTGCCGCGGAAGCAGCTTTCGACAGACGCTTGCTTTCGGCTACAGCCCAAACCAGGACGTGAGTATCAAGCAGAATCACCGAAGCGCATCCCATGCATCTAGCGGTTCAATCGGGGATTCAATGTCGCCCGTGACCTTTACGATTCCCTCCAGATGCCCTAAAAATTCAGGGGCGGATTCCTCTGCCGGGACAAGCTTGGCGACGGCGCGGCCGCGCTTGGTGATCAACACTGGTTCCTTGGTCTTCTGGACGTTATCCATCACTGCCAGGCATCTCGATTTGAATTCGCCAGCCGCCATTTTTTTCATGGTTATATTTTTTATCCCATGGTCATTATAGCATGACCATTACTAAGGATTGAAAATGCAGGACCATTTGACAAATTGAAACCCATATAATGTCTTTGATGAAGAAGGTCGTTCATGCCGTTTGCTCGCACGATTGCCCTGACGCCTGCGGAATTCTGGTTACCGTGGAAGATGGCCGGGCCACGCGCGTGCAAGGCGATCCGGCCCATCCGGTAACACGCGGCTTTCTGTGCGCGAAAGTAACGAAATATCTTGATCGCGTTTACTCACCGGACCGCGTGATGCATCCCATGAGGCGCACAGCGCCTAAAGGACAGGGCAAAGGCGATGCGAGCGACTTCACGCGAATCTCATGGGACGAGGCGCTGGACGAAATCAGCTCGCGCTTCAGGAAGATTTCCTCTGAGTTTGGCCCTGAGGCCATCCTGCCTTATTCCTACGCCGGCAATATGGGCGTGTTGAGTTATTCGGGAATGGCGCATCGGTTCTTTCATCGGCTGGGCGCTTCGCAGTTAGACCGCACGATCTGCGCATCTGCCGGCGGCGCCGGCATGGTCACGGTCACCGGGCGCAATGTGGGGACGGAGCCGGAACAGTTTCGCGCTTCCAAATACATCATCGCCTGGGGCGCGAACATTCACGCCACCAACGTCCATCTGTGGCCTTTCATTGCGGAAGCGCGGCGCAACGGCGCCAAGCTCGTTGTGATCGATCCCTACAAGACGCGCACGGCGAAAAGCGCTGACTGGTATCTGCCCATCAATCCGGGAACGGACGTTGCACTGGCGCTGGCGATGATGAACGTGATCATCAACGAAAAGCTTTACAACGATGATTACGTCGGCAAGTACACGCTGGGATTTGAGCAACTGCGGCAACGCGTGCAGGAATATCCGCCAGAGCAGGTAGCGGGATGGACGGGAATCAGCGCAGAAGACATTCGCAAACTGGCGCAGGAGTATGCCACAGTTCGGCCGGCGGTGATCCGCGTGAACTACGGCGTGCAGCGATCGCAAAATGGCGGTTCCGCGATACGCGCCATTGCCATGCTGCCTTGCATCACCGGATCATGGGCTGAAGTTGGAGGCGGCATACAGCTTTCCACCAGCGGAGCGTTTTATCTGAATATGCATGCGCTGGACAGGCCTGACCTGATGCAGAAGAGCCCGCTTGGACGCGCGGCACGCGTTGTCAATATGTCAGAGCTGGGCAAAGCGTTGAACACATTGAGCGATCCGCCGGTGAAAGCTATCTTTGTTTACAACTCCAATCCAGCCGTGGTGGCACCGAACCACAACGATGTGGTGCGCGGCTTCATGCGCCAGGACCTGTTTACGGTAGTGCATGAGCAGTTTTTCACTGATACAACAACGTATGCCGATATCGTGCTGCCCGCGACAACGTTCCTGGAGCACAAAGATCTGAACAAGGCTTATGGCCACACCTATCTTCAGGTCTCGAGCCAGGCGATTGCGCCGCTTGGCGAGAGCAAATCAAACACCGACGTGTTCCGCGAACTGGCGCAGAAGATGGGTTTTACCGACGACTGTTTCGAGCAGACCACGGATGACGTAATCGACGCGACGCTTACAAAAGCTGAGAACCAGCAGCTTCCCAAAGGCTGGGAGCGCTGGATGGAAGGCATGACGCGCGAGCGGCTGGAAAAAGAAGGCCACGTACGGCTGAACCTGGGCGAAGGGCCATTTTTGCCGTTCGCCAAAGGTGGGTTTGCCACGCCCAGCGGCAAGGCGGAGCTTTACAGTGAAAGTCTGGCAGCACAGGGAATGGATCCGGTGGTTTCATTCGTCCCTGCTGAGGAATCGCGCTTGTCACAGGGAGCAAAGAAATTTCCTCTGGAGCTGCTGGCGCGCAAAGCCGATAATTTTCTCAACAGCTCATTTACCAATATTCCATCCATCCAGAAGATGGAGCAGCCGGAGTTGCTGGAAATCAGCATCGCGGACGCCCAGCGCCGGAACATCCATGAGGGCGACTGGGTGCGAGTCTTCAATGGCCGCGGTGAAGTCAGGCTTCGTGCCCATGTAAATGGCGCGGTACAGCCTGGAGTGGTGGCGGCACGACTCAATGCTGCTCGTTTCGCCCCGGACGGCAACAGCATCAACGTCCTCACATCAGAGACTCTTACCGATATCGGTGGTGGAGCGACATTTTATTCCTGCCTGGTAGAGGTTGAAGCGGGTGCCGAACCGGCACGCAACATGAATGCCGCGGCAAGATCCTGAGCAAGGCAGGCGTTTCTGAGACAGTCTTACAGTCCCGCTGGAAGCCCTCTTCCCGTTCCACTAAAAATGCGTGCAAGATTGGGAATCTGGCGCGTTCCAAACACCGGGGAGTAGTTCGCCCAAAACCGGGCAGCCCATTTTCAGAAAAGTCATGATTTCCGCCTTACGATGAATACCAAAGCAGGAAAAATGTTTAACCAGGCGGCAATTTCCGGAAAGACAAACATGAGAAGAATGTGTTGGGTTTGAGAGATTTTAGGGTGAGGGATATGTCCAAGTGGCACTTCGGCGGTAACTCCCGTATAATCTTGCTTTTCCCACCTTGCTCAGAGGGTAGTCATATAGCTCCGTCGTTAATTCAGGAAACCAGTCCTAAGCACGTCGCGCGGATCGGGCCCTTAGGGCTGATTCTTTGCCTGTTGCTTTTGGGATTGGTTCCCAAGGTTTTTGCCACGCCGCAAACTGGCCAGATCATTGAGCGCATTGATATCACTGGAAACCGTAGGATCCCCACAGAAACAGTAAGGTCTCGTATTTATACACGCGAAGGGGATGTTTACGACGAGGCGGCGCTGCAACGCGACCTGAGGTCGGTCTGGAACAGCGGCTATTTTGAAGACGTTCGCATGGAGCGCGAGCAGTCGCCCAAGGGCTGGATCATTCATATTTATGTGCGGGAAAAGCCGACGATCCGGACCATCGATTACCACGGGCTGAACTCGGTTTCGCAGAGCGACGTTCTGGAGCGCTATAAAAAAGTCAAAGTCCCGCTGACCGTGGACAGCCCCTACGATCCAACCAAGGTGATCAAGGCCAAGGTGGTGTTGCAGCAATTGCTGGCCGAACACGGCCGCCAGTTTGCCACCATCAACATACAGGTGCAGCAGGTGCCGCCGGCGTCAGTTTCCGTGACGTTTAACGTGAAGGAAGGGCCAAAGGTCAAGGTCGGCAAGATCAAGTTTGTGGGAAATAAGCACGTAAACAGCCGCACGTTGCGGGCGGCCATGAAGAACCTGCACCCCATCGGCATTCCCAGGTCCATTTTCCTGGAAAACATTTTTGCCAAGACATTTGACGCTTCAAAACTGGAAGAGGATGCGGAGCGCGTCCGCGAAGCGTTGCAGACATATGGTTACTTCCAGGCGGTGGTGGACGATCCCAAGGTCCAACTTCGAGATACCTCGTCGAAGTTTCATCTCCCTCTAATCCAAAAGGGACAAGGCAAGGTTATGGACATTACCGTGCCAATCGAGGAAGGCGACAAATACAAGCTCAAGGCAATCAATTTTACGAATAACAAAGCTATCCTTAACAAGCAGCTGCTGCGGAGCATTTTTCCCATCAAGGATGGAGAGACGTTCAACAAGCAGCTGATCGGCAAGGGTCTGGACAACTTGCGCAAGGCTTACGGCGAACTGGGGTATATCGACTTTACGCCGGTCCCAACGACTGAAATTGACGATCAAAAAAAGATGATCACCCTGAACATTGAAATGGACGAGGGCAAGCCGTATTTTGTCCGCCGGATCGAGTTCCAGGGAAACACCACAACGCGCGATCGCGTTATCCGCCGTGAACTGCTGGTGCAGGAAGGGCAGGTCTTTAATAGCCGCCTGTGGGACATCAGCGTGCTTCGCCTGAACCAACTGAATTATTTCGACGCGTTGAAACCTGAAGACGACACTGAACGCAAGCTCGACCAGAAGAATGGCACGGTTGATCTGACGGTGAAGGTACATGAGAAAGGGAAGAACAGCATTGGCTTGACGGGCGGCGTGAGCGGACTGGAAGGCTCGTTCATCGGCCTGAATTATGAGACCAACAACTTCCTTGGCCTGGGCGAAACGCTGCAGGTACAGGGCAATGTTGGCAGCCTTTCCCGAGTGCTGTTGTTCGGCTTCACTGAGCCGTATATGTTTGACCGGCCGCTAACGCTTGGGTTCACGGTGTACAGCCGCAAATTTGATTTCAACCAGGCGCAACAGGCATCCATCGCGGCCGGGCAGAACCTCAATCTTCCGCAATCGGTGCTGAACCAGTTATTGAATTACAACCAGTCCAGCACGGGATTCACGGCTTCAACAAGCTATTTGCTGGGGCATTCATTTAAGCGCCTAGGGCTGACCTACACGCTCGACAATACGACGATTAACACGTTCAGCGACGCTTCGCGCAACTTGTTCCAAACGCTGAACTTCCGCAGTATCTCCGGCCCAGATGCGCTGAAAGGCATCGTTACAAGTTCATTGGCGCCGTCGTTTGGTTTCAGCACCATCGATAGTCCCATCCGGCCGCACCGCGGCAAGAGTCTATTTATTTCAAGTGAAGTTGCCGGTCTGGGCGGTAACGTTAAGTTCTACCGGCCGCTCATCGCTTTCACCGAGTGGAAGCCTTTGTATCATCAGAACACGCTGGGCGTGCGCATCCAGGGCAGCTTCATCAACGGCTTTGGCGGGTCTGAGGCGCCGCCTTACCAGCGCTTCTATATGGGCGGAGAAAACGACTTGCGTGGCTTTGACATACGCACGGTTTCTCCTTATGTATTTGTTAACACGGTACAGAATTTCCAGCTGAGCAACCCCGACGGCAGCCCGGTACCGATAGATCCGACGAACCCGCGGCGTGGGAACGTATCCGTGCCGCTGCCCGTGAACAACATCACGCTTCCTGGCGGCGATACGCAGTTCATTTCCAACGTTGAGTACCGCATTCATGTCGTAGGGCCGGTCACCCTGGCTCCCTTTGCCGATTTTGGAATGGACTTTGTCACTCTGCCGTCACAATTAAAAGTCAGCTCAGATTCTCTGACACTGCTGAATAGCACTGTTTTTGGCTGCCCCGCGATTGTTAATTTCCAGTGCGCCGGAGGTCAGCCCTTTCCATTCAGCGGAGATCTGAAGCCGGTGGATGGCACCAACTACGTGCCTCGCATGTCCACGGGGCTGGAACTGCAGGTGATGCTGCCTATCGTGCAACAGCCGTTCCGTATTTATTATGCGTACAATCCTCTGATCCTGAATACCACAGTGCATTCTCCCAGCCCCATCTCGCGGAGCATGTTCCCTGTGGGGTCGGTTGGCGATTTTAGTTTTCAATCCGCGATCTCCGCGCTGGCCCCAGATTTTCGCCTGCAGGAACCGCGTAAGACGTTTCGATTCACCATCAGCACCACTTTCTAAAGGAATGTGATTGTTTGACGCTGGCGGAGGCCACAACCTATAATTTAGATACCCGTTCCCACCGCAGATTTCACGCACTCATTGAGCTGCCTCGTGACCGTGTATCGCGAAGAATAGTTACCTGAGAACCACCAAGGAGTCCAATATTTCATGGCAAGGTACATCAATACTCGCGTCCTAAGTTTCGCACTGGTCCTGGTCTGGGGAATTTCTGCCGTCCGCGCGCAGGCGCCCGCTGCAGGCTCCGCTGCCGGTAATAAAGTAGGCATTGTCAGCATCCAGGACGCCATTGCAAACACCAATGAAGGCAAGAAGGAATTGGACGCCCTGCAGCAGAAATTTGCGCCTCGACAGGCTGCGTTACAGACCCAGAATGACGAACTGGAGAACCTGAAGAAACAGCTCCAGGCCCAGGGCGACAAACTGAGCGACGAAGAGCGCAGCAGCCGTGTCCGGTCCGCCACTGAGAAGCAGAAGAGCCTGCAGAGAAGCGCTGAAGATTTCCAGAATGAAGTACAGACCGCGGAACAGGAAATCCTGAACCGGCTGGGCAAAAAGATGCTTGACGTGCTGGAGAAGTACGCCAAATCGAATGGCTACGCGGTGGTGATGGACGTTTCAAATCCGCAAACTCCAGTGCTGTATGCGAATCCGGGAACCAACATCACCAAGAACCTGATCGACGCTTACAACGCAGAGTCGCCGGCGGCGGCGCCTGCGCCAAAACCAGCGGCAACCAAGCCAGCGGGCGCTGCTGCCTCACGGCCTCCGGCTTCGGGTGCAGCCACGCCCAAGAAGCCGTAACTTTTGGCGTTTGCTGGAACAGCCGCAACTAATCCAAGGAGCACGTAAAAAGCATGAGCATGGCACAACAACTCAAAACTCTGGCGCTGGGTGTTGGTCTGAGCGCCGTACTCGGCACGTTTGCCTGCGCACAGGGTGCAGCGGCACCAGCTGCCAACACCCCAGCCGCAAGCACGCCATCTACCCCAACTTCTACAGGGCCGGTGCCTACCAAGATTGGCGTGGTCAACATTCAGCAAGCGATCCAGGAATGCGCTGAAGGCAAAAAGGAAATTGACGCGCTGCAGCAGAGGTTCTCTCCCAAGCAAGTTGAACTCAAACAACAGAGTGATGACGTGGATGCACTGAAGAAGCAATATCAGGCGCAAGCGGACAAGTTGAGTGACGAAGAGAAGAGCAGCCGGGCCAAAGCCATTGACACCAAGCAGAAAGCGTTGCAGAGAAACTATGAAGATGCCCAGGCTGAATTCCAGCAGGCAGAGCAGGACGTGATTAATCGCATTGGAACGAAAATGGTGAGCGTGTTGGAGAAATACTCCAATGCGAACGGCTTTGCCGTGGTGCTGGACGTCTCCAACCCACAGACATCGCCGGTGCTATGGGCAACGCAAGGCACCGTAATCACCAAAGAGCTGGTGGATGCTTACGACAAAGAAAATCCAGCTGGCGCGACTGCTCCGGCCACCAGGCCAGCCGGCGCAGCAAAACCAC
>JBAVUZ010000318.1:0-2937 GCA_049697035.1 Candidatus Angelobacter sp.
ACTGGCGGGCTGAGCTTCCTGCGCGGGGACTCGGGCGATCGTGAAGAGCACCGTAACAAAAAGCGCTATGCGCGTGATAGATTTCGCGATGGACAAGGTGACCCTCCTGCTAGCGCCAACAGTATACGTTTTCGAAAACCGAAGATAGAACTGCTACCCAGGCAGCGCGCCCTGTCATGCAGTAGAATCAAGATTCAGGACACGCCAGTGAGAGCCGCACATGGGTTTTAGTTCGATGTTTCAGCGGGGGGTGAGAGTTGTCGCGTTTGTGGCGATAGTATGCCTCTCCCTGCAAGTCGCCTGCACCATTGGCGTTCCACTGCTCACATCCGCCCAGAATGTGGCGCACGGCGACGGCGGATGTCATGAATCCGCCCCTACCCAGCCGCAGAGACCCGACTCGAGACATGTCTGCTGTGGCGGGGATCACTTTCCTGACGCGCTTTTGAGCGTAGCGGTTACGCCTGCGCCGTTGTCCCTGAACGGAAACTTATTGGGCCTGACGACGGCGTTGCGCTCTTTCCCGCCTTTCTATACCGATTTTCCTGCCTCTTTTTCACCGCCTCACAAACCGCTGGCGCTTCGCATCTGATTCTTGGTTTCTCTATCTTTCCATTGGTATATCCATTTGTAACTTTCACGTCAGCTGTCACTTTTGACAGGGGCTCAAGCAGAGCGGCAAGGATCGAAATGAAGCGTTCGTTTATATCTGTCTTAATAGTCTTGTTCATCCTGTTTTCGACAACCGTCTTCGGCCAGAGCACTCAGCCGTCACAGCAGCAGCACAGGGCCGTTCCAACTCCGGCTCCAAAGTCGGATGAGACCATGCAAGACATGCCGGGCATGCAAGATAGTTCGACGCACGAGCAGCCGATGAGGTTCATTAACGAAATTCTGCTTCACGACACCGCGGGCACTTCAGCGCAGCCGAATTCAACTGATGAGCCAATGATTATGCGCGCTCATGGCCAATGGATGTTCATGTTTCATGGCACGGCATTCTTGAGCGCTTTGCAGCAAAGCGGGCCGCGCGGCTATGACAAAGTTTTCTCCACCAACTGGTTCATGCCCATGGCGCAGCGCCAGATTGGCCGGGGCGAACTCACATTACGCACCATGCTAAGCCTGGAACCCGCCACGGTGACCCAACGGTTCTATCCGCTTCTTTTCCAGCAAGGCGAGACGGCCTTCGGCAAGCCGATCAATGACGGCCAGCATCCACACGATTTCATCATGGAACTGGCCGCGCTCTACGATTTGCGGCTCGGCGAGAATGCGCTGCTATCTTTTTACGCTGCGCCGGTAGGCGATCCAGCCATGGGGCCAAGCGCTTATGCGCATCGTGCCTCCGCTTCAGAAGATCCTGTGGCATCGCTGGGCCATCATCTTCAAGACTCCACGCACATTGCCAATGACGTGGTCACCGGTGGCCTCGCTTTTAAAATTGCTCGCATTGAGTTCTCAGGGTTTCACGGTCGTGAACCAGACGAGTTTCGCTGGGACATAGATTCTGGCGCAATCGATTCATGGTCAACGCGCCTTACTGTGCAGCCGGGCCATAACTGGAGTGCGCAATACTCTTTTGCCCATCTCAGCAGTCCGGAGCAATTGCATCCGGAAGATGACGTTCAACGCATGACCGCCTCAGTGAGCTATAACCGTCCATTCACAAAAGGCAGTTGGGCGTCCACGCTATTGTGGGGCCGCAATCGCGTGTTGCAGAGCGGGCAGATCGCAAATGGCTACCTGGCGGAATCTACTCTGCAATTTGCGGAGCGGAACCATGTGTGGACACGAATTGAAAGCGCGGACCGCAGCAGTGAATTGCTGCTGGGCAAGCAGGCTGAGCCGCCGGGATTCGACGAACAGTTTCTTGCTCGAGTCCAGGCGTACACCGCGGGATACGACCATGACTTTCCAATGATCCCGGGCCTCTCAACCGCTGTGGGCGCTCAGGTTACGTTCTATGGCAAGCCTGATTTTCTTACGCCCATTTACTCGCAGCATCCTGTGGGAGTTATATTGTTCATACGGGTGCGCCCAACAGGTAACGCACATTCTCATTGAGGACAACAATGAAAACATCACGCCGTGATTTTCTTATTGGAACTTCCGTAGTGGCCGGATCTTCCCTTATAGTGCCGCTTGCAGGGCTGTCTCAACAGAAAACCCCAAAAAAAGCCACCAAGAAGAAAGAGGGAGCTGAAGAAGACGTTTCCACCAATGAAGACCTGATGCGCGAGCATGGAGTGCTGAATCGCGTTCTGCTGATTTATGACGAGACACTCCGCCGCATACAGGCCAATGAGAAATTTGATCCTGCTGTGGTGAGCAACGCGGCCGGCATCATCAAGAGTTTCATTGAGGACTACCACGAGAAGCTGGAAGAAGACCACATCTTTCCGCGCTTTGAACAGGCCGGCAGGTTGATTGAGTTGACCACGAACCTGCGGGCGCAGCACGCCATGGGGCGGCGCTTGACAGAAAGAATCACGGCGGCAGCCAAGAGCGGGGACAATGAAACCTTGCAAACGTCGCTGGCTGCATTCAACCGGATGTACCGGCCGCACGAAGCCCGCGAAGATACGGTGCTCTTCCCCGCCCTGCATAAAGTGGTGAGCAAACACGAGTATGACGCCATGGGTGAGCAGTTTGAGGGCATTGAGCGCAAGACCTTTGGCGGCGATGGCTTTGATATGGCCGTGGATAAGGTGACCGAACTGGAAAAGCAATTCGGCATCTACGATATCAGCCAATTCACTCCGTCCATTCCGCCTACAAAATGACCTCTGTTCTGCTTTTTGTTGCGGCGATCCTCGGTGGGGCCATTGCAGCGCTCTCTGGCTTCGGTATCGGCAGCGTGCTCACGCCGCTGCTGGCCTTGAGCGTGGGGACGAAGGAAGCGGTCGTCGCGGTCTCAATCCCGCACCTGGTTGC
>JBAVUZ010000319.1:0-3635 GCA_049697035.1 Candidatus Angelobacter sp.
TCTTCGTCGACAGAGTTCTGTGGCAAACAAAACGATGCTCAGGCATCGCTAGGGATAGTTTTTGCTTGACAGGCCCTTCGCTCTTATCGAGGGGCACCCACTTCATTGTGAGGTACGAAAGAGCGGCAAGGAGCATCCAGCTAGTCTTCGTCGAGCTTCCATTGTTCCGGATCGTCGACGGGCCGGGGAAGGTGCCCTTCGAGACATTCGGCGCAGTCGGACGGGGTGAAGGTGGCGTCGGATGACTCAATGACCCAGGACAGGAAATTGCGTGGGCCTCTATTCATGTATGGCGGCGGCGATACGGGCATGAAAACGGTGGGCAGGCGTTCGTTCAAAGAAACGTAGTTCAGGACGTGCCCCAGTTCCTGGACGATGCGCCATGCCATGGGATGGTCAATATCGATGATGAACTTGACCCACCACAGGCCGTCATCGCCAGGGCCAGTGCCTGTGCCGGAACCGATAGACGGATCGATGGCAGGGAGGCTTTTAAGATAGTCAAGGAGTCTTTGAAAGTCGTGTGGTTCCGGCATGGCTGCAGGGGCTAAAGCCCGATCATTATAAGGCTGGTACGGCACGGCTGAAGCGCGAGGGTTTCGGGGACAGCCTATCGTGAGAACTCCCTGACGCGGGCATGGTTGGGGCAAGTATCCTCGGGGTCCTTCGGCGCGCCCTGACTCTCCCGCTTCGCGGGGTCGCTCGGGCTTGCTCAGGATGACAAGCTTAAAAATGGCTGGTTTACCTGAAGCAGTGTTATCGGACATCAGAGATATTGCCGGGGCTAAAGCCCAATACTAAGAGCCCTTTACGCGGCCCTAAAGGGCCGCTCTTCCACCAAAGAACCTTTCATGCGGCCAATTCCGCTGCGCTCACCCTCACCTGAAGGTGAGGGCTGGGGCCGCTCTTGGACCAAAGTCGAGGCTGAAAAATAAATATTGAAAAACGTGTCCCGGGAGTGCCGATTTGAGTGCATATATAAGTAGAGGCTGCGGAGCAGCAGCTAGCAATTAGCAGTTGGCAATTAGCCTTTGTGTTTAAGCTGCTGTCATTTTGGCAGTCCCCGCACACGAACCGAAAAAGAATTCTTTTGAAATCCAAGCCACCTGGCTGCCGGGGTGGCTTTTGCAGTTTGACTTAACCGGTCATCCAACCGAATTAACAACCATTCAACCGACTTAACAACAAACCAGCCACCCAAAGTGCGGGTGGCTTTTGTTTTGCCCGAAACCGACTGTTTTAAGTGTCTGTTTTGCCGATCTGCTTTGACCGAAACAAATCCCAAATTTGCCTGATAACCAAGTTTTGAGAAACCAGTTTTGAATTTTCTGAAAAATCCCCTCCGAGAGATAAAACCATGACAAAAAATGAAATCGTGAAGACCATCCGCAGTTTTGCCAAGACCAACGGCCGCAACCCGAGCATCCGCGACATTACGCACAAGACCAAGGTGACGCGGCATTTTATCTATGACCAGTTTGGAAGCTGGCGCAAGGCGCTGGCAGCAGCCGGGCTGAAGGCCGGAGGACCGGGAATTGCCCAGCCCGAAGCTGCGCTAATGCTGGACTGGGCCGCGGCTACGCGCAAGCTAGGCAAGATACCGAGCGTGTATGAATACGAACGCGCCGGCAGGTTCAGCAATGTGCCGTTCCAGACGAGATATCGGCGGTGGAAGGACGTGCCGGAAGCGTTTGCCAAATTTGCGCGCAAGGACGGCGTGGACCAGGAGTGGTGGGACGTGCTGGCGATGATCGACGGAGAAAAGGAGAGCCTGGCGTTGCAGCCGGGAAAAGGCCGGCGGTCACAGAAAGAAATTGTGCTGCGCGACCGGCCAATCTATGGCGATCCGCTGGGGCTGCCGGAACTGGCGTACGCGCCGGTGAACGAAGCCGGCGTGGTGTTTGCCTTTGGCCTGGCGGCGCGCAAACTGGGATTTACGGTGCACAGAATACAAACGGAGTTTCCTGATTGCGAGGCCATGCGCAGAGTGGCGCGCGGGCAGTGGCAGCGGGTGAGGATTGAGTTTGAATTTGAGAGCCGGAACTTCCTGAAGCATGGGCATAACCCGAAAGGGTGCGATGTGATTGTGTGCTGGGTGGACAATTGGCCGGAACGCCCGAAGAATTTGCAGGTGATTGAGCTGAGCAAAGTGCTGAGAAGTTTGTAGGAAATCTTTCGCCGCAGATTTACGCAGATGAACGCAGATTCAGAACGGCAGGATTAGCCGCGAATTAACGCGAAAACGCGCGAATAAAAAACCTACCGCGGATAAACGCGGATGAACGCGGATGAACGCGGATCAGGAAAAGCCCTACCACGGATCAACACAGATAAGCACGGATTAGATAGGTAGTCACTTCTGATCTTGTGGAACACATTTTCTGAAAGAGATTTTCATGCCTCCCTGGGGAAGCTGGATGAGAACCATTTCCAGCTGGGGTGTCGCACTCGGGGTGTCATTTGATGGAGTAGTTTCAGTAACACGATTGGGTGGATTTGCCTTATTGGTGCGATTCTCTTGCATCGCCCCCGCAGACCGCGCGGCTTGGTGCGCTGGACGAACTGGCTTGTTTGGCGGCTTATCAGGTATGACCGACTGATTCTGGCCAGCCTGAGGGCGCTTGTGGGCCAGAGATTTACCAGACATCAATACCTGCTTGAATAGATCTTTATGGCGGTCAAAGCGCTTCCAGGCGGCCTGAAGGAGTTTGCGATCTTCTTCTGTATAGCAGGCGGCGAGAGCGACATCACGTTCAAGGCCTTTCAGTCGCAGCTGGAGCACGATGCGTTCGCCGGAATCCATCTTGGCCATATCGGCGATGTGGTCCCATTTGACTTCAAGATTTTGGTCAAGGACGCTACTTGGCAACCGGTTGGTGATGTCGTCTTCGTCATAAATGTCTCCACGTTCCGCACCCAGGCCGGTACGAAATTGCTCGTCATGACGGTGAAGCGCCGTGCCGAGACGGTCGTCGTGGCCCAGGGATTTTCCGTCCGTGTCCTTAAAGCTGAGATCTGTGACCAGAACTTCACGACGGACATTGCGACGGACATCGAGGATGCCGAGACGCGCGGCGCATCTGAGCGAGCCTTTGCGAACATAGGCCATGGGATCAGGTTGGGATTTCCATCTGCCTTTTTCCAGGACTGCCTGGATGGCAGGAACAAATGACATGGGCAGGAAAAGACGGTGGAGAAGCTGTTGCCACTGAGATTCACAGGCGGAAAAGGGCTGGGTGGAAAGGGCGGTGAGGAGATCGATTTCAGGGCTCATGGCCAAGGCATTATAGGCGAATATATAACGAAAGTAAAATCACCGAATATCGCCGCATATTACGCAGATGGGCGCAGAAGATGGAAGGCAATCCGGGTCCTTCACTCGCGGTGGAAACGCCGCTCGTTCAGGATGACAGTTTGAGGCGCGACGATTTTGCGTCGCGCGGCTCATTTATCCGCGAATTAACGCGAAGAACGCGAATCTTCACTTTTGTCGCTTTGCTCCAAACCGCTCCAGAAATTCGCTCGACCACAGAGTTCTCTGCTCCTGATGCAAGCCGCTCGGCGCGCAAGTCGGCCTCGCGGCCCAGTTTCCAATACAAGAATTCGGCCGCGAATTAACGCGAATGGATTAGAGG
>JBAVUZ010000320.1:0-5768 GCA_049697035.1 Candidatus Angelobacter sp.
CCATCTTTAATGACCATGCCCTGGGTAAAAAGGCGCGTTGCCGGCTCATCGTGATGCACCATGCCGAGATCGCGCATGAACTTGGTCCAGAACCGCGAGTAAATCAAGTGCAAGATTGCGTGTTCAACGCCGCCAATGTACTGGTCAATGGGAAACCAGTAATCGACCGTAGCGGTATCAAGCGGACGGTCCGCGAGGTGCGCGTTGGTATAGCGGTAGAAATACCATGATGAATCGACGAACGTGTCCATGGTGTCCGTCTCACGGCGGGCAACACCGCCGCATTTGGGACACTTGGCATTTACAAACTCCGGCACGCGTCCAAGCGGAGACCCGCCGGACAAAGTAATATCAACGTTGTCCGGCAACACGACCGGCAGGTCCTTTTCCGGCACGGGCAGCACGCCACATTGCTCGCAGTAAAGCATTGGGATGGGCGTGCCCCAGTAGCGCTGGCGTGAAATGCCCCAATCCTTCAAGCGATATGTGACGGTACGCTTGCCGAAGCCGCCCTTCTCCGCGTGGGCGGTCATTTTTTCGATAGCTTCCTGATTGGAAAGCTCGCTGAACGGGCCTGAGTTTATAAGGAGACTGTCTTTCTCCGTATAAGGAAGGACGTGCGGTTCAGGCTCTCCCTGCGCGGGCGGCTGGCCGGTCCGGCGCGGAAGAATAACGATGCGCGCTTCCAAGCCATACTTCTGGGCAAATTCGTAATCGCGTTCGTCATGCGCGGGAACAGACATGATCGCGCCGGTGCCGTAGTCCATCAAGATGTAGTTGGCCACCCAGATTGGCACCTGTTCCTGATTGAACGGATTGCAGGCGTAACGTCCCGTAAAGACGCCATGTTTTTCAATGCCGCCAACGTCGCCGGCTTCCCTGGCACGGTTCTGCTCGCGAATGAGGTCTTCCACCTTGGAATACAAGTGTGGATCGTTGCCTACCAACTCCGCCACGATGGGATGCTCCGGCGCAAGTTGGATGGAAGTTGCGCCATAGATGGTATCGATTCGCGTGGTAAAGACCGCGATCTTGTCCGTGGCGGAAACGGCACGATCGATTTTGAAGTCGACCAGTGCGCCTTCACTGCGTCCAATCCAGTTGCGCTGCATGGTGCGCACTTTTTCCGGCCAGCCTTCAAGCTTGTCCAGCCCGGCAAGAAGCTCGTCAGAATAATTGGTCGTGCGGACGAACCACTGCTCCAGGTCGCGCGTCTCTACCTGCGTTTCTTCATGGCGCCAGCAACAACCATCAACCACTTGTTCATTGGCAAGCACAGTGGCGCATTCCGGACACCAGTTCACCCGGCTCTTTTTGCGATAGGCCAAACCTTTCTCGTAAAACTTTAAAAAGAACCACTGGTTCCACTTGTAGTATTCCGGAAGACAGGTGGCCACCTCGCGCGACCAGTCATAGGCGAAGCCGAGGCGCTTCATCTGCGACTTCATGTGCGCGATGTTGCGGAGCGTCCACTCTTTGGGCGGAACGTTGTTCTTGATAGCGGCGTTTTCCGCCGGAAGTCCGAAGGCGTCCCAGCCCATCGGATGAAGCACATTGTAGCCGCTCATCCACATAAAACGGGCGAGCGCGTCACCAATGGCGTAATTCCGCACGTGGCCCATGTGCAACGCGCCAGAAGGATACGGCAGCATTTCCAGCACGTAATATTTCTTGCGTTTGCTGGTGTGTGGCTCTGCGGCATAGAGCGCGGGATCAGCTTCCCAGCGAACGTGCCACTTTTCTTCAATGCGCTGCGGTTCGTAGCGAAGCTCGCGCTGCTCGGGTTGGTTGGCGGTGATTTCGATTTTGGTGTCGGACATCTCTGCTATGCTCTCTTCCGCTTTGCCGGGGCCGTGGCTATCTGTACCACTGATTTTAACGTTTCTATGTTACGCAAATCGTCGCCGGGATCTTCAATCGGCGTTTCTGCTATGAATGCCGCATGCTCCGTGCGCGGATCGTTCAACAAGCGGCGGAAAGCATCCAGGCCAATCGTGCCTTTGCCGACGTGCTCATGGCGGTCGCGCTTTGAACCACGCGCATCCTTCGCGTCATTGCAATGCCACACCATCACGTCTTTCAACCCGATCGTCTCATCCAGCTTCTGCATGGTTTCATGCCATCCGGTTTCAGAAACAATGTCATAACCGGACGCGTGCGTGTGGCATGTATCGATGCACGCACCCACTGGACAAACCGGCCGCAGGTAGTGCAACAGATGCGCCACCTGATCAAACGATCCGCCCAACGAAAATTCAGAGCCAGCAGTGTTCTCAATCAGAACGCGAAGGTTGGACTTTTCCAGTTCCAGTCCCTCGGCGGCTTCGGCAATCGAATGTGCTACTAACTCCAGGCCTTCTTCGCGGCTGCGTCCGCGAAAGGAACCGGGATGCAAAACCAGAAACTCCGCGCAAAGCGCCAGCGCGCGTTCCAGTTCTCCGCGAAAAGCCGCCACCGACTTGCGATGAAACTCCGGCGTGGCGCTGGCCAGATTCACCAGATAACTACTATGGATGGCCATTGGACCAATTCCATATTTCTCCCGCAAACCCCGCATGGCGTCACATTGCGCGGGCGCCAGCGGGTATGGCTGCCACTGCCGGGGGCTGGAAGAAAACATCTGGAACGTATTTGCTCCCAGCCGATAAGCTCGTTCCGCAGCCATCTCAACACCGCCCGCCGTCGAGGTGTGTATGCCAATGCGCCTCGGCCCTGGCTTTGGGGGTTCGCCTTTCGACCACAACAGCACATCCTTCATGCTGAGCCGCTTGCGCTCGTGAACGCTAAGGTTTTTTGGCTTAGACATAGCAAGGCGCTTACGCTCTGGGTTCCCTGAAGGCATGTGCTAAATGATTGATTTTAACATGCTAAAGATGGGTCGCAGAGCCGGGTGGCTATCAGCTTTTGATTGCTACTGAAGACAAAATCAAAGTAAACTGAAGGTTCAACGAGGGCCAAAATCATGTTAGTCGTAATGAAGGCGCATGCCACTGAGGAACAGGTTCGCGCGGTTTGCGAGCGAATTGAGTCGCTCGGTTACCGGGCGCACCCCATACCAGGGGAGCAGCGCACCGCCATTGGCATTACCGGCAATAAAGGCGCCATGGAGCAAGGCGTGCTGGACGAAATGTCCGGCGTGCAGGAAGTCATACACGTAAGCAAGCCATACAAATTGGTAAGCCGCGACGTGAAGGAAGAAGATACGGTCATTACCTTTGCCGGCAGCGATGGAAGTTTTGGCGGTCGCGACCTGGGAGTGGTTGCAGGACCTTGCTCTATCGAATCCCGTGAGCAGGCTTTTGCGATTGCAGAACGAATCGCCAAGGGCGGCGCGAGGTTTTTCCGCGGAGGAGCGTACAAGCCGCGTACATCGCCATACGCATTTCAGGGCCTGGGCGAAGAAGGCCTGAAGATCATGGCGGAAATCCGCGACCGTTTTGGGCTGCGGATTATTACAGAAGCGCTGGACGAAGAATCACTGCATCTGGTGGCGGAGTATGCGGACGTAATCCAGATTGGCGCACGCAACATGCAGAACTTTTCCTTATTGAAGAAGGTAGGACGGTTACGCAAACCGGTAATGTTGAAACGAGGTATGTCCTCAACGCTGGAAGAGTTTCTGATGGCGGCGGAATACATCCTGAGCGAAGGCAATTATGAAGTCATTTTGTGCGAACGCGGTGTCCGTACTTTTGCCGATCACACGCGCAACACGCTAGACCTGAGTATTGTGCCCGCCGTGCAGCGGTTGAGCCACTTGCCGATTATTGTTGATCCAAGCCACGGAACGGGAAAACGCAACAAGGTCCTGCCGCTCTCGAGGGCCGCGGTGGCGGTGGGCGCAGACGGAATCATGGTGGAGGTGCACCACGATCCAGAGCACGCCCTTTCTGATGGGGCACAGTCGATCTTCCCTGATCAATTCGACGAAATGATGCATGAGATAAGGCAGATTGCAGCCGTGCTGCGCCGCAACGTCCAACAGTCGCACACGCAGCCCGCGGTTGCCAAGGCCGGCAGATAACTTGCGAGCATTACCATTAGCGGCATGTCTTGCCCTTTGCCTGCTTGCAGGCTGCAAGGACACGCCGGAGCCCAGCCCCAACTATCGCGAGTACGCGTACATCTCTAATGGCGGCAGTAATAGCGTGACGGTGATCGACCTGCGCGCCCTGTCGATTCTCACCACCGTTTCAGTGGGACGCAGCCCGACGGGGCTGGCGGTGAATCCCCGGAAGAACGAGATCTACGTCGCCAACACGGAATCTAACAACATCAGCGTGATTGACGCGGAAACGAACAAAGTGGTTTCGACCATCGGCGTACATCGAGCGCCGTTTTTTGTAGATGTATCTTCCGACGGCAAGCGAGCTTATGTGGCGAATTCCGGTTCAGCCAACCTGTCGGTAATCGATCTGGACCAGCGCAAGGTGATCAAATACATCCCCACCGGGAATGGAAGCAATCTTGCGCGACTGACGCCGGATGGCAAGCTGGCGGTTGTGGCGCTTAGGGATGAAAATTCTATCGCTGTTGTGGATACGCAAAAACTGGAAGTACGCGACAAAGTGGCCGTATGCGCCAAGCCGGTGGAACTGGCGATTGTTCCGGATTCCAGCAAGGCTTTTGTGGCATGCAGTGAATCCCGGCAGGTGGCCGCAGTGGACCTGAAGACCGACAAACTGCTGACGCTGCTGGATGTGGGCAAGACCCCTGCGCATATCGCGATGAAACCGGATGGTGGCGAGGTCTTTGTATCGAACTATGACGATAGCTCGATTTCTGAAATCGTGACCTCAACAAATGAGGTGAACAATACCTTCCAGATCGGGGACCATCCCGCGCGCGGACTGGTTTCCCCCGACAACGCTCTGCTGTATGTGGCGAATTTTGGATCCGATTCGGTAGCGGTATACAGCATTGACAATGGCAAACGCACGGCCTCAGTGCCGGTCGGGAGCCATCCGGAGAGCATGGCACTCTCACCCAACCAGTTGCTTTTACTAGTTGTAAACACCGGAAGCGGCGATATGACTGTACTTTCGTTGATCGATAACAAAGGCAGACCTCAGCCGGAGATTCCAGCGCTGGAGACAATGATTCCTTTAGGGAAAGACCCGCGGGCGCTTGTGGTAAAGGCGTTTGTGAGCCAGCGGTAGCTAACGCAGACTGAGGCCACCATCAACGGTGAGAATCTGGCCTGTGATGAAGTGCGGCGCGGTTGCGAAATACATCGCGGCACTTACCACGTCCTGCGGCAATCCATTCTTTTTCATGGGCGTATGCGCAGCCAGACGCTGAAGGAACTCCGGATCTTTTTCTCCCGCGCCAGCATCGATCATGCCCGGCGCAACGCAGTTAACGGCAATCTCCGGGGCCAGGGCCTTGGCCATAACCTGGGTGAGCATGTGCAGCGCAGCCTTGGAAGAACAGTAGTGCGCATGCGTCGCCCAGGGCTTCTCACCACCTAACGATCCCATATTGATAATGCGGCCCCGCGCACTACGCAGCGACCGAATGCAGCTTTGCGAAACCAAAAACGGCGCGCGGACATTGACGGCGAAAACTTCATCCCACTGTTCCGCTGTGATCTCTCCGATATTTGATGTTTCAAAGACGCCCGCGTTGTTGATGAGCAGATCGATCTGCCGGAAATGTTTCAGGACGTTCTCAACCGCTTTTCGGGCGCTTTCTGGCCGGCGAAGATCGCATTCGAGAGCAAAAGCTTCAACACCGGTAGCTTCTATTTCTTTGAGCGTTTGTTTAGC
>JBAVUZ010000321.1:0-1878 GCA_049697035.1 Candidatus Angelobacter sp.
GAGCTACAGGCCCCCGCGTTCAAGTTTCGCACACGCTCGCCTGCCTTGCCAATTCCCACATTCATTGCTCGCGGAACTCGCAAAGCAGTTTCCGGGCTGAATGCTGACTGCTGAATGCTATTTTCGCAACTCTTTCAAATCAATCCCCAGCTGCTGGCACTTTTTATAAAGATGGCTGCGCTCCAGTCCCAGAGCTTTTGCCGTGTTCGTAATGTTCTGATTGTGGCGCTTGATTTCTTCCACAATCATCTGCCGCTCCACCTGCTCCATGCGCTCAGCCAGCGTGCCCGTCCCGGAAAAAGCCACTCCTCCACCACCGACGGCCTGCGATGGCAGCGCCGCCTGCACCGTTGCGGGAGTCACCGTATCGCCTTCGGCAAAGAGGAGCAGGCGTTCCACCACGTTGCGCAACTCGCGGATGTTCCCCGGCCATGCGTGTGCCTGCAACGCCTGCAATGCTTCCGGGCTGAACGTGATCTCTTTCCAATTATTTTGTTTAACGATCTGCGCGGCAAAATGCGCAGCCAGCGCCGGAATATCCTCCGGACGCTCGCGCAACGGCGGCAGCACAATGGGAAAAACAAAAATGCGATGAAACAAATCCTGCCGGAAATTCCCCTGCTTTACCTGCTCTTCCAGTTGGCGATGCGTCGCCACCACCACGCGCACATTCACCTTGGTCGGCTTGTCACCGCCAATGCGCTCGACTTCGCCCTGTTCCAGTACGCGCAACAGTTTTGCCTGCATCGCCAGCGGCATGTCGCCGATCTCATCAAGAAACAGCGTGCCGTCCGTGGCCTGCTCAAATTTGCCGATATGCCTTGAAGCTGCGCCGGTGAACGATCCCTTCTCATGCCCAAACAGCTCAGACTCAATCAGCTCCGCCGGCACCGCGGCACAATTCAGCGTGACGTACGGTCCTGCATGCCGCGGGCTTTTGTCATGGATCGTCCGCGCGATCAGCTCTTTGCCCGTGCCGGTCTCGCCCAGGATGCACACACGCGTCTCGCTGGCGGCCACGCGCTCCACCTGCGTCAT
This sequence comes from Candidatus Angelobacter sp., assembly GCA_049697035.1. Lineage (GTDB taxonomy): Bacteria > Acidobacteriota > Terriglobia > Terriglobales > Acidobacteriaceae > Angelobacter. Next base: position 1,039 of record JBAVUZ010000321.1, read on the forward strand.
CAGCTTGCGCATCTTCTCGCCCGTATAAACAATGCCGCCGCTGCCCAGTTGCTGCCGCAGTTGCTGGTTTTCCTGCTTCAGGCGTTCCAGTTGCAGCGCGTTCTGCACCGTGAGCAAGAGCTTGTCCGTGGAAATCGGCTTTTCCAGGAAGTCGAGCGCGCCCAGCCGCGTAGCTTTTACCGCCATCTCAATGTGCGCCTGTCCCGACATCATCACCACTGGCGTTGCTACGCCCGCGGCTTTGATCTTCTCCAGCAACTCAAGGCCATTCATCGCGGGCATTACCACGTCGGAAAAGATCACGTCATACTTCTCCGCCTTGATCATCTCCAGCGCCTTAATCGGGTTGTCACACACCGTGGCCTCATGCCCCGCCAGCCGGAAGGCGCGCGAAAGCGACGCCAGCGTGTTGGCGTCATCATCGACGATAAAGAGTTGGGCTTTCATAAATCAGCAATTAGCAAATAGCAATTGGCAATTAGCTCCTGTGGTTTGGCTGCTGGCGTTTATGGCTGACGAACACTGCCTCATATCGTCTCGCATCTTTTGTCATTCCTTCTTTGTCAAACGCGGCGTCTCGGTTTTTCCCGATTTTGGCTAATTGCCATTTGCTAATTGCTAGCTGCTTTCCAAAACGTTATCCCACTCTCCTAACCCTTGCCGCTTCCGAATTCTACAGTGGTTGCACCTGAGAACACCGGCATCTCAATCCGAAACGTCGTGCCTCGGTCCTTTTTGCTGCTCACCGTGATTCGCCCGTGATGATCGCTGATCACCGACTGCGCTATCGCCAGACCCAGGCCAGTGCCATGCTGCTTGGTGGTGTAATAAGGAGTGAAC
>JBAVUZ010000322.1:0-9797 GCA_049697035.1 Candidatus Angelobacter sp.
CCGACAATCTCATGCCACGGCTTGCTGGCAAGCTCCGCGAGGGTCTGGTCGGGTTCACCTCGAAGCGCCACGTCACAGCCAGTCTTGCGGATGGTAGCTGCAGGCGTTGCCGAAGGATGCGGGCCGATAGCGACTTTGATCGCATTGCTCCGCAAGCCGGCAAACCATTCCATCGGCACGCGCAGCTCCGGCGGAGGACAACGCCAGAAGAGATACGAAGGTGCAGTCGGGATCACCAGAAAATCGGGCGCGAATGCATCGAGCCGACGGCGCACTTCGTCCATGCTGAGATTGTCCGTCTGCGCATCGATCAGCAGTGATTCATGCCCGGCAATGCGCAACTGATCGGCAGCGAACAAGAGGTCAAGCGGAGTATGCGCGTCTTGACAGCCAAAATAGGTTGAGCCCTTGAAGTCCCAATTGGGGTTGAGCAGGGCAAACTTCATCCTGCCCTCCCGGAAAGTTCGGTGGCCAACTCAAATGGGGCTACGGCAGGAGCGGTGATGCGAGGACGCTTGGCGAGCATTCCATGGTTTTCTTCCCAGAAGCCCTGGAGTAGCCGCAACGTCTTCTTGAGCCCGATCTCCGGCTTCCAACCGGTGTCTCTGTGGATCTTGGCATTGTCAGTGATGTAAACCAGTTGGTCGCCTATGCGACGCTCGTTGAGGACACATTCCATGGATCGTCCGGTCAGCAAAGCGATTTCATCCATCAATTCAAGGAGAGAGATGGAATTCTGCGGCCCGCCCCCGACGTTGTAAACCTCTGTCCGCGTGGTTTCAATATTCTGGCGCGTGGCTTCGAAGGCGCGCAGCAGATCGTCCACACAGAGCACATCGCGAACCTGGCGGCCATCGCCGTAGATTACGACCGGCTCTTCCTGCAAGGCTGAGTAAACAAAGTGGGCTACCCATCCTTGATCTTCCGTGCCGAACTGCCGTGGCCCGGCCACGCAGGACATGCGAAAGACGACCGTTGGCATGCCGTAAATGCGTCCGAAGTCGCGCACGTACTGATCGGCCGCACCTTTGGAACATCCGTAAGGAGAGTGGAAATCCAGTGGCTGTGATTCTGAAACACCCTGTTGCATCGGAGTTATGTAACGCTTGCCGCTAATGACCGGCGCGCCAAGACCGAGTTCGCCATAAACTTTATTGGTTGACGTAAACAAGATAAAAGGCCGGTTGCCGGAACGCCGGGCAGCATCCAGAACATTGAACGTGCCGGCGAGATTCACTTCAAAGTCATGCCGAGGATCGGCTACGGATGTGGTGACTGCGACCTGCGCGGCAAAATGATAAATCTCATTCGCATGGGCCACGGCTTTTTCTACCTGCCTGGCATCGCGAACGTCGCCGACCGTGACTTGAAGCCGTCCGGAATTTGCCGCCGTCTTTCTCAGCCATTCCACATTGTGGTGCACTCCGGCGCGGGAGAGATTATCAAAAATGTGCACCTTTGCATCGGTGTGGGAAAGCAGAGCATGGGCCAGGTTTGACCCGATAAAGCCTGCTCCTCCAAAAATCACCACCGAGCGGGTATCCTGCTTCCGCATTGTTCCCCCTTATCAAAAATTCGTTGCACTCAGGCGGTCAGCCCAAATTCGCCAAGCTGCGCCACCGCTTCAGCGGCGCGGTCCTGCGGTTGCTGCGAACACAGCCACCCCACCAGGTCTTTCAATCCATCGGCGAATCGCACCTGCGGCATATAGCCAAGAAGCTTGCGCGCCGCCGAAATATCGGCAAAACAATGGCGGACATCGCCGGCGCGATACTTTTGCGTGAGCTCTACGGCAATCTCAGAATCCATGGCATGCGCCAGTTCGGCTGCGACTTCACGTATCGAGATTGGTTCTCCCGATCCAATGTTCAGCGCCATGCCGTCAGCCTGCGATGTCTCCATGGCCTGCAGGTTAGCGCGGACAACATCTTCCACGCTGACGAAATCCCGCAACTGCGCTCCATCTTCAAAGATCAGCGGAGGATTGCCATTCATGAATCGCGAGGCAAAGATCGCCGCCACGCCGGTATAAGGATTGGATAGCGCCTGCCGCGTTCCGTAAATATTGAAATAGCGCAACGCCACCACGGGAAGGCTGTAAGTCCGGCCAAAAAGCAGGGACATCTCTTCCTGGTCTTTTTTAGAAAGCGCGTAAATGGAGCTGCACTGGAGCGGCTTGGATTCATCGGTGGGAATAGGCGTAAGGGCTTCACCGCACGTGGGACAGTTTGGCTCCCACCGCTTAAGCCTGAGCTGATCGACGGTGCGCAGTTGTGGCGCCACACTCCCACATTGCGCGCAAAGATATTTTCCTTCGCCGTAGATCGACATGGATGAAGCCAGCACCAGCTTCTCCACTCTGCATCTCCGGTCCAGAAGCTGCTGCAGCAGCACCGCTGTGCCCTGCGTGTTGGTGCCCATGTAATGCTCAATCTCATACATCGACTGGCCTACACCGACGGCGGCCGCCATGTGAAAGACGATCTCAATGCCCGCTAGCGCGCGCCGCAAAGCGGCTGAATCCCGAACATCGCCCTGAATGAACTCAGCGCCATCAGCCAGGTATTCAGGAATTCCATTGCGATGAACCTGGCCTGTAAGGTTGTCAAAAATGCGAACATCGTGGCCAGCGGCCAGCAGAGCGTCAGCAAGGTGCGATCCCACAAACCCTGCTCCGCCGGTGATAAGTATGTTTTTTGCCATTTCTTACCTGGCTCCTATTAAAGCGGGATTACCTGTTCTGGCCGCTGCCGCGGCGTATTTGCGCACGGCCCAGACCGCAAACTCAGCAAAGTCTTCAGCGCGCTTCGGCGGACTAGTGTAATGGGGAGCAATTCCCATGTGCTCCGGAGTAAAACACAACGTCAAAGTAGTGTTGAAAGGCTCCAGGGCCTGCATTTGGCGATCAAACCAGGCTTCTGCATTTTCACGGTACCAATCCGCCCAGCTCACGCCGGTGCGCAGGTACTTCACGCCCAGACGCTTCAACCAATCGACGGCGAGATCAAGCCGAGGATCTTCATAATGGAACCACTGGCAGATTCCCATGCCTTTGGGGAATGATTCCGCGGCCAGCTTGGGTAAGCCATCTTCACGCAAAAGCCCCATATAGTAATGGCGATAATAAGCGCTGCCCTCGGCTTCTTTGTGACGCGTGGTAGCAGACCATGTTGCCGGCAGGTCAAGCAGGCTATACCAGTGAACGCGATCCACGATCGGCAACAGCAGCTCAGCCGTGCGTTGGAGACCAAAGGCCTGCACTTCTTCCGCGCCAAAAGATGAAACACCTGCTTCAGACACCCAGACGGGCTTGCGGGTAACGGCGCGAATTTCGTCAATCTTCTTGGGCCAGTCCTGAAGCTGCCAGTGGTTCCAGTCCAGCGGAAAGCCATGGACAGAGACCACGTCCACGGCATCAAGCACGCCGTAAGAGCCGAGCAGTTGAATAAAATGAGGATCAATGGGAGATATGCCGCCCAGCACTATAGGCAGCTCGGGATTCTCACGACGAATGGCCTTGCTGGCGGCAATGACCATGCCGGCAAACATTTTCCAATCGGGATCAATTTTGAAATCCCAATGGGAAAGATTATTGGGCTCATTCCACAACATAACTGCTTCAACCATGCATGCACCTTTGCACAGAGCTGGGCCGGGTTACAGAGTGCCAGCTAATTCGTGATCCAAAAGATATTTTCCGTCGCCCTTCATGACATGAGAAGGGACGCAGATCCAGGTTTCCTGTTCAGGATGAGAGGTAATTTCCAGGCCTGAGCTGCGCAACATTCCTTCCATTGCGCCATGATTGGGTATCCACCAGTTGGTGGGATCTCCCGCATAATTTTTTTCAATAAAGTACATACAGGGAAAATCAGGGTCCTTGAATATCTCCATGTTCCAGAAATGATAATCCTCACGCAGCTCCGGACTGGTGAGAGAGCCGCGAATCATCGTCTGGAATATCAGACTTCCTCCTACCTTCTTGACAACCTTGTCGAGCGCGAACAAGGGATAGCGCAAGTGGTAGAAAACTCCCATAAACAGGACAAAGTCGAATTGTCCGGGGATGGAATCCACATCATAGACGGAGCACTTGGCAAATTCGATGTCCAGCTCCAGCACCTGAGAGGCAAAGCGCGCTTGCTCAAGGTAACGGTCGTCTACATCGACGCCCAAAACGCGTCTGGCGCCTCTCTTTTTTAGTTCAATGGAATGGAACCCGCCATTGCAGCCGATATCGAGCACGCTGGCGCCGGACAAATCCGCGGGCAGCGCAGGAGCAATGTGCTTCCACTTGACGTTCGGAAAGTCGCCCAGGAAATGATGAGGGGCGGTCCAAACCCCATTCAGGTTGATGTTGTGGAACCAATCACCTTTTTCAGCGATACGGCGTGTGAGTTCCTGGTTGCCGTCAAGATTCGGAGCCTCAGCTACTCCAATCATGTTCGCGCGTGTTGTCACCATCTGTTGACTACCAATTTCCGCTGCCAATGCAGCTTACAAAGGGGATTAGACTCGGTGCGAGGAACTTAGGATGTCCTTTAAATACCAATACATGGCGCAAAGAAGCGCCCTCTCTCAACCTGGGCCGAACGGGCAGGAGCTTTCTGGCGTAAAAAGAGGGAGCAGAGCTGCCTGGTAGTGCAGATCACTCCCACTTCATGAAAACTTTTGGCCAATCGCGACGTCGCGGCCCGAAAATGCTAGACAGTCCTGCGTCCGGTGACCAGGTTGATGACGGCAACAACCAGAGCGATCACAAGCAAAAGGTGGATCAGACCGCCCGCAACGTGGAATCCCCAGCCCAGAAGCCAAAGGATAATGAGGATTGCAAAAATCGTCCAAAGCATAGATACCCCTTCAAATAAGAAAACTCAGTCAGACAATCACCAAAGGTGAGAAGCGGCATCTCCGGGCGGAGTTGTCTCTGGAAAGTGTGTTTTCCGGAAAGCAGGGTCAAGGCTGCCCCCGCCGCAATGCCCATCCTTTTTATTGGATGCGCATTTCGGCGGAGTGCCTTCTAAAGTTAAGCGAAGATTTTTCAGACACGGGATGAGGCGGTTACCTCATCCCGTTGGGGGTCTGCATTGGTGAAGAAATCCAATGCGCGATCCCATACTCCTTCAGCTTGCGATACAGAGTGGTCTTGCCGATTCCCAGCGCTCGCGCGGTCATCAGCTTATCCCCATTGAGCTGGTGCAACGCATCCAGAATGGCCTGCTTTTCCAGTTCAGCCAAGGGAAGGATCCTGGCTTGCTTTTCCGGTCCCACGGTGCGAAGGGAGGCCGACCGTATATGAGGAGGAAAGTCCGCGGTTTGGAGCACCGAGCCGGGACTCATAGCCACGGCACGTTCCAGGCAGTTTTCCAGTTCGCGCACGTTGCCCGGCCACTCATAAAACTGGAGCAGCTTTAACGCTTCAGGATTGATGGAATACTGCATGTGCCGGGCCTGACCAACACGCTCCAGGAAATTCTCCGCCAGCGGACGGATATCTTCCTTGCGATCACGCAACGGCGGCAGACGGAGACCAACCACGTTCAGACGGAAGAAAAGATCACGGCGGAAAGTCCCCTGCTGGACCGCCATTTCCAGATCACGGCTGGTACCCGCAACAATGCGGACATCGACCGGTATGGACTTTCCATTGCCTTGCGCGTGAAATTCTCTTTCCTGTAAGGCGCGAACCAGCCTGCCTTGAATGTCCAGAGGCATCTCACCGATTTCATCGAAGAAAACGGTGCCACCGCTGGCCAGGGCAAACATACCGTCCCTGGATTTGACCGAACCGTTAGCGGACTTCATGGGGCCAAACAGTTCATTTTCTAAAACTCCATTGCCAGTGGCTGCGCAGTCCACAAGGAGAAAAGGACGGTCACGAAAAGGCCCATTGGCATGAATGGCGCGAGCAACTGTCTCTTTGCCCGTGCCGCTTTCACCCTGGACCAATACCGGATGTTTGCTGGTGGCAACCTTGGTGACAATGCGATAGAGCTTCTGCATTTCCGGGGAATGCCCGAGCATGCCGTTATAGCCGGGGTTGGCCTGCAAGTGCTCGCGGGAGATTCGATCTTCCAGTGAGTTGCGCAGGCGTCCAGCAGCGCGGGTGAGGAGAGCTTTCAGCTCTTCGCCCTTGAAGGGCTTGCGGATAAAATCGCAAGCGCCACTCTTCATGGCGGTAACCACGGAATCAATCGTGGCTTGTCCGCTGACCATGATGATCTCAGTCTGCGGGTGCATTTCCTTGAACTTTGCCAGCAGATCAACTCCGTCCTGGCTCGACTGTCGCACGTCAAGAAGGACCACATCAACAGGTTGAACTTCCATCTGCCGCAATGCCGCGCGAGTGTTATCGGCGGTGTACACCTTGAAGCCCATGCTGGCTGCAACATCCCTGGACAAGTCCCTTGCCCAACGATCCGCATCAACAATCAGGAGAAATAAAGATTCGGCTGGTGAAACTTCTTCTCGGGGGATGGCCCGTACCGCAGTCGACATAAATTCCCTTTCCGCTACTCTGGAAGCCATATGTTCAATTCCTTTGGCCCGAAGGGTGTGACTTCCTGGATCCGCGGCGGCGAAAAATACCCAAGTCGCGCTTAAGCGCGCCAAATCTGCTTTAATTGTCGTGCTCTTTAATTAAAGAAGTGCAATTAAAGAAGTGCGTGGTTCCCGCCGCTAACGGTTCCCGCTTTACAAAGTTAACTACAATTCGGAAGGTAAACGACTGCACGCATCTTTTGACGTTTTGAGTTAAAAATTTCCAATTTCAGAACAGTGATTACACGAATTACAGTAACGATCGGCATAGACCTCTTGCGTGTTCGCACGTTGTTATCCAAAGAACTACGCTGGCTTGACTTGAGCAGAAGCCACGCGATACCTTCGCGGAAAGCCTTTCCAACCACAGCAGGGAGAAATTAGTGCCTTTTCAACGAATGATCACGCTCACGACCGACTTTGGTTTGACGGAGCATTATGTGGGTGCAATGAAAGGGGTTATTCACAGCATCAATCCAACAGCCCAAGTAGTGGATATCACTAATGCCGTACAGTCCTTTGACGTTCTGGACGGCGCTCTTGCTGTCTCACAGGCATACCACTATTTCCCCAAGGACACTGTACATGTGGTCGTGGTTGATCCCGGCGTGGGTGGACCACGGAGACCGATCATTGCAACGATAGGCCAATACTTATTCGTAGCGCCCGATAACGGTGTTCTGTCACTGGTATATGAGCGAGAAGAGCGAGTAACTGTTCGCCACATAACTTCAGAACATTATTTTCATCATCCCGTAAGCAATACCTTCCATGGCCGCGATATTTTCGCACCGGTGGCGGCTTACCTGAGTAAAGGCGTAGACACCGCAAAGTTTGGAGAAGAGATTACCGATTACGTGCGCTTTCTTGCGCCCACACCAAAAGCAATGGCTGACAATTCCTGGAAAGGCCTGGTGCTTAAGACAGACAAGTTCGGCAACCTGATCACGAACATCTCGCCCAAAAATATCCCGCAGATTTTTGATGGATCATCAAAGACCTTCAAGATCACCGTGGGCAAAGCTGAAGTCACAAAGCTCGTTTCCAACTACGCTGAAGGCGCGCCGGGAGAGTTGTTCGCGCTTTTGGGCAGTACCGGCTTTCTGGAAATTTCCGCAAATAAAGCAGCAGCATCACGCGTGGCGGTGGCGGACAAAGGCAGTGAAGTGACGGTGACGATTGCTTAGTGGATGGTTCCGTGCAAGCGCATAATCCAAGCGGAAGCTGTTAGCCGAAAAGGCGCTCTGAGCCCACCCACAGTTGCGCCAGATCTCTAAGGTTGCGTTTGTATGTGCGCGTTACCAGGTATTCCTTCCCACCTTTTACACGCAGCCTGTACTCCCCCGTCGGTAAAGGTTGGATCTCCTCCACAGCCGAAATATTCACGATGACCGAGCGGTGGATGCGAATAAAACCGTAGGGCCCGAGCTTCTCCGCCATGGACGAGAGGGACTCGCGCACCAAATGGGGATTCGTTCGGTGTCGCAACGAAACGTAATTGCCTTCGGCTTGCACTGCAAGGATGTCGGCTACATCCAAGAGCAGGATGCTACCTTTTGCCTTGAACGCGATTCGTGACGCCTGCCGTTTTGTTATAACCGTCAACTGCTGCAAGGCGCGGATGAGGTTTGCAGCATCAACTTGGCTTACTGGAGGAAATGATGCATCTGCAGCATCGCAGCGCTCGTCCGCAGTCGATTCAAGAATGGGCTTCTGATCCTGAACCTCGCGGCCGCTCATGATTGAACTCCTCCGCATCCGGTCCCTCGTCCAACTTTCCCGCTCCCAAAGCGAGACTGAAGAGTTGCACTCTATAAACAACGTGTTACATAACTGGAACCGGCGTACCGTCTGACCACGTGCCCAGGGGAACGATAAAGACATCAATTGGTTGAACGCCTTTGAATTGTGGTATCAGCATTATCGGCGATTTAGGTAGATCGGCACCCCACGCCCGGCCTTCGAGTGGAGGCGTATAAAACATCAAGTGGGACAAATTGTGATCACCCTTATCTGTGAGATAAGCGCTCTTCGACATCATGTAACTCATTGCGCCTGGTTCGAGGGGCGGTAGCTTACCTTTTTCAAATGCCGCCTTATTGCCCGCGATAATCTCGGCCTTCGTTCGCCCTGCTAACGCCATATCTGTTCTCTCAAAAGTAGCCGGCAAAACGGAGCGGGCGGCCGGCGGATTGAAACAGATTGGGCCTCGAAGTTTAGGATTCCAAAACCCCAGATCGTCCGCAGGGGACATCCACGCTCGCTCGACAAGACACACAAAACCGTTCTTGCCTTCTGCAGCAGTTTCGTAACCATGAGCCCCAAGGACCATAATCTTTGCATCGCCCGATATCGATTCCGGGGCCGCGCTTCGAGCCAATGCAATCTCGGAATTCCGGTCTGGCATGAGGTACTGCTCGAGAGGCGCCATGCTCGCATACGTTGCTTTAGGTGCCTGTGCTTTCACTTGCTTCATTCCAATCACGCCAAGTAAGAAAACGAAATTTAGAGAAACCATTACTGCAAATCCTGCTCGGTTCATCATTTCCTCCTGCGATAGAGTCACTGCCGTTTCTTAACAACACGCCCTTTCGACATCAAACGCCGTCCGCCTCTGCGCGATTGACGAGGTGCGCGAAGAGACCTTAGCCATCCGACGATATTTCTGATTCCCCCATTCCACACCTTCGGATCTTGAGCATTCTTTGCCAACACCTGGTAGCCTTCGACCAGCGCGATCAGAAAGCCGGCAGTCTCTGACGCAACCAAATCGCGCCGGACTGTTCCCTGAGACTGTCCCCGCCGCAAAGCCGTGGCAATCCCTTCTTGCCAGGCACGGAAGATGGTTTCCAATCGCTTACGGAATTGTTCGTCGAGCTGAGACATCTCCTGCGCCAAATTGACCAAGGGACAGCCGCCCTTTACATCTTCTGGCTGAGCCGGTATTGCCCGTACAATGCCGATCAAAGCATTGATAGGGTCCTTATCCTTGCTCCGTTGCAGAGGAAGCAACCACCTGTCACGGGGGAGCTTTGCGACGACCTCTTCGACGATGGCATGTCCGAGATCTTCCTTGCTCTCGAAGTGGTAGTAGAGTGCTCCCTTGGTGACATTGGTGGCCGCCAGAATCGTATCGATGCTGGCGCTCTGGAATCCCGATCTGTGGATCTCTCGAAAACCTGCTTGCAGCAAGCGGTCGCGCGTGCGCTCTGGATCACGTAGTCTTCGTTTTCTAGGCCGACTACTTAACATACCAA
>JBAVUZ010000323.1:0-2387 GCA_049697035.1 Candidatus Angelobacter sp.
GGAATATCCCGTGGACCACAATGGAAATAACGTGCAGGGCTGGACTGGTGGAAAGCAAAAGGACCGCCAGATCGCCGGCATACAGCACCAAGCCAATGATGTATGCAGCTTTTGCGCCGCGCGCGGCAAAGAATCCCAAAGCCACAAAAGCTCCGATAGCGATGGCATTCAGCGCCACGACAAAGCCAATTGGGGTGTCGGGCGAGACTCTGGTAATGGCCAGGCCGAGAGCAAAGACGATGGGGGCCTTGCTTAGGATCAGCACGGCATTGATTGCGGAGAACGCCGCTATTACAAAGAAGACGTTTCCGCTGGTTAATCCGCCGGCGTTGGCTTGCCGCTGAACTGGACGAGTTGTAACTGGCGGACGGGTTGCTCCGCCCAGCCCTGGTCCGTTGTAAACCGTGCCTCCGCCGTTAGGCTGAGTACCGGGACCGCCGTACACTGTTTCCTTTTGCATTCCGGTCCCTGTGGGTGTGCCAGGCATGTTTTGCTCCCTTAAAGTTATAGGAAAGATGAGACTACTCAACAGGCGGAAATAATACCTTTATTCGGAGGAATAGCAGATACAAACCAGTAGTTACGATAGTGCGCGCCCTTATAAGAGTAGATACCATTTGTGAAAGGCTATTTGAGAGCGCCTGACGGAGGTTTCTAGGAAAAGGTAAACACTCTCAGCCTGATTTCCGTATTTCGCGGGTTGCAGCAGCAATGAACCGTCTAACTGCACTGGGCCCACGCAGTATGTGCAGGTGGGCCGTGGGTGCGTGAAGAGCGATGGCGCGCAGGAGAGCGGGCCGGCTGCGCCGACGCCACGCCAGCACCCAAAGCCAGAAGTCGGCTCTTTCACGAGATCGGCGGAACGCCCGCCAGGCGCAGCGAGGCAGAGAAAAATCCAGCAGGACAATCGTGTCCGCTGCCCGCAGCCGCTCCTCGACCGCGTCATAGGGGCCAAGGTCGCCATCCATGATCCACTTTTCTTCGTGGACGAGTTTCTGCTGCAGATGAATCCACTCATTGCGAGGCGTTGGGAGCATTCCATGCCCCCAGAAGAGTTTGTCCAACTCGTTTACGGGTAATCCTGTGATTTGACCGAGCTGCCGCGCCAGTATTGACTTGCCGGCTCCACCGCGGCCGAGAATGATAACCCGCCGCATGCGCTACTTCAGAAAGATAGCTTTTGGCATCATCACGTGCACGCCTTTGTTTCCGTCCACCAGCTCCGTAATGTCCACATCGCCGGCGACGCTGGTCAGCATGTAGGCGTCATCGCGGCTGAGGTGTTTGGCGCTGACCAGGAAATCGATCATCTCGCGCACGGCGATGCGCGTGGCCTCATGCAGCTCAGGATGAAAGCCCATGCTGATGTAATGCGTCGGCGTCTCCGCGCGCGGATATTTCTGCCCCGTACCTTTATGCACGATGAACTCAAGCGTGCCGACCAGAGAAGTTTCCAGCGCGGTGATGTCAACTTCTCCATTGCCCTGGCCGGCGTGTCCGTCGCCGATTTCAAAGAGCGCGCCGCGCGCATGCACCGGCAGAAACAGCGTGGTTCCGGCGACGAGTTCCTTGTTATCCATATTGCCGGCGTGCAGGCTGGGAGGAGCGCTGTCAATGCGGCCAAAGCCTTCCGGCGGCGCAACGCCCATGCTGCCAAAGAAAGGATGCAGCGGAATCTCAATGCCCGGCGCAAACTTGGCGACCATGCGGTCTTTATCCAGGGGGATGATCTTCATCTTGCGATAAGGAAAGTCTTCCGGCAGAAAGCCGCGCGTGGGGCCAAAGGCGTTGTACGCGTAGGGAATGGCCAGGTCGATTTTCTGTATGCGGACTTCCAGGGTGTCGCCGGGCTCGGCTTCTTCCACGTAGACCGGGCCGTTCAGGATGTGTCCGCCGGGACCTTTATTGGTTACTTCTTTATAAACATCGCGCAGGCCCTGCTGCACCTGGTCAGGCGCGACTCCGGCTTTCTCCAGTCCGGTGGGACTGTTGGTGATCAGCGTGTCAAACTCCACGGTGTCACCGGAGTGTATGCGAAGCACGGGCGGAGCGGCGGCATCGTAATATCCCCAGGCAACGGTCTTGGGCGTTGCGGGGAGCTTGAAGTGCTGCGGTGGGTGATGTTGCTGTGAATCCAGCGGCAGGCCGGGCTTCATCTGCGCCGCAGCCAGAACGGGAATTGCAAGGATCAGGAAGAGAATAGAGCGCATGTGCCTCCAGGAACGTAAAAGTAAATGCAGTGAGGAATGCCTACAGTACTCCGATTGTTCAGGACCAGGAAACCTTAGCATAACCCTCCCCCCTCCCCGTCATCTAGGATTCTAAAAGGTTTACACGATTCATCCCCGGGGTTGACTCCGGATTCCTACTCTTGATCAGCGTTGCTC
>JBAVUZ010000324.1:0-4578 GCA_049697035.1 Candidatus Angelobacter sp.
CCGGCGTGCAGCAGAGTACGCCAAGCACGCCCGTGGCTCCGCCTGCGGCGCCTGGCGCTCCGCCAGCAACCGCACCTTTCAGCGGCAACGTGAGCCTTGCCGGATCAGATGTATACAGCATCGCGCCGGACGGCTCTCCAAAAAAGATATGGTCTTCGCATGATGACATTGTGTATGCGCTGGCATTTGATTCAGCCGGCAAATTGATTGCAGGCACCGGAAACAAGGGTCGGATTTACGCTATTGAAAAGAACGGAGACTATACCGACCTGCTGCGGGCGACAGCCAACCAGGTAAGCGCATTCAGCAAAGCGCCGGGCGGCGGCCTTTATTGTTCCACCAGCAATCTGGGCAAGATCTTTCTCATGAGCAACGGCACGGAACCGGAAGGCGCGTTTGAAAGCGATGTGAAAGACGCGCAGATCTTCTCGCGCTGGGGACGAGCCGAAGTCCGGAGCCGCGGCAACTTTGAGCTGTTTGCGCGTAGCGGCAACGTCGATAATCCTGATCGCAACTGGAGCCCGTGGGCGCGCATTGACCTGGCCAAGGATGCGCGGACAGATGTCCCGCCGGCGAGATTTATTCAGTGGCGCGCCGTGCTGAAGCCGGCAAATCCGCCAACGCAGATCGATGAAGTGGCAATCAACTATCTCTCCAAAAACGTTGCGCCGGTGGTGGACGAGGTCGTAGTCGTGGTGGGCGCGCGCTTTCAGCCGCAACCAAAAATGTCAGGGCCTGAGACGGTTGCCGTAAATCTGGGGCCGCCGCCACAGCAGTTTGGTAATAGCCGCATGGATAATCCGCCAACCGCCAACAAAGACCGTGGTTCCATTGCCGTCCGTTGGGCCGCGCATGACGAAAATGATGACAACCTGGTTTACTCGGTTTATTACCGCGGCGACAATGAGCGCGACTGGAAGCTCTTGAAGTCCGACTTGACCGACAAATTTTATTCCTTTGAGTCCGGCCTGCTGCCCGACGGTGGATACACCGTGAAGGTGGTGGCCAGCGATGCGCCTTCGCACAGCCCTGAAGATGCGCTCTCTGACGAGAAAGAGAGCCAGCGTTTTGAAGTGGACAACACTGCGCCGCGCATTGAAAATCTGTCCGCCCGCGTGGAAGGCCAGGACTTGCACATCACTTTCCATGCCGGCGATGATGGTTCTCCGATCAAGCGGGCTGAGTACTCGATTGACGCTGGTGATTGGCAGTATGTTGAGCCCGTGGGCGCGCTCTCTGACGCCAAGAGCGAAAACTATGATTTCACAGTGTTGCTAAGCAATGCTTCTCCCGCGCCGGAAGAGCCTGTGGAACTGAAACGCAAAAAAGGCAAGCCCGCTCCGGTCGTTGCCCCTGCTCCGGCGGCAGAGCACGTAGTAGTGGTGCGGGTTTACGATCGCGCGGAAAATGTGGCAACGGCAAAGTACGTAACGAAATAAGTCCAGACTAGCCGCGAATGTACGCGAATCGAGCCATGCTCAGGAAAATTCGCGTTGATTCGCGGCCTTGATCTCTCTGCAACAAGGGCCGGCTGCTTACAAATTCACTAAAGCAGCCAACCTGCTGCTCAGCTCTGCGTTCTTATCCAGCAGCAACCTACTTTCCCCTGGTGGAGAATGTATGAAGAACAGTCTTGTCTCTGCCTGCGGTGTGCTCTTTTTAGGTCTGCTCCTGACCCTGACTCTTTCTGGATGTGGTGGTGTGAGTGCCAGCCCTGCGCCAACTCCAACGGCTACGCCCACGCCAACACCACCGGGCGCCACACCTACGCCAACGCCCGCTACGGCGCATGGGACATTCGTTTTCGTCAATGGCGTAGAGGTACCCAGCCAGCCAACAGACACGTACCGTCTCAACCCAGACGGCACGCTTACCCTTGCTACCGGCTCGCCTTTCCCCGTTTCGGGAATGCTGGCATCCAGCGGTAGCTTTCTGGTTGTTGCGACTGGCAACAGTGTTACCAGCTACCGAGTTGATGCAAACACTGGACAACCCACGGCTGCGGGCAATGCACAGGTGGTCGCAAGTCGGGAGTTGGCAGCCGACGCTCACAACATCTACGTGGCCGGCACCTCCGCTGACGGTGCTAACTATGTGATCTACGGCTTTAGCATTGGCGGAGGGGGCTTGCTGACGCCACTTCCCGGCTCTCCTTTCCAGCTCAATTCAATTTGCGACCTTTGCGACACGCCGACCAGAATGGCCATAAATAACAGCTTCGTCCTTGTCGGCACCAACAGCTTCCATGATGCGGGCGGGATTCGGGTGCTTCCGCGAGCTGCCAATGGCACCTTGGGGACGCCGCAGCCAGGTGGGACCTCAGCACCAGGCCCAGTGTCCCTTCAACCCAATGGCAACTCGGCCTTTGGGATTGATGCGGCGATTGGCGCCATTGATTCCTGGACGCTGGACGCCGCAGGCCATCCCAGCTCCGGCCCTGGCGTGCAGCCTAGCGGAGTACTTGGCTTTGGCAACCTAGTAGTCGATCGCACCGGGAAATACCTGCTCGCGCAGGACTCTACTGGCGTGGTCCATATCTTCACCATCGGGGCCAATGCTACGTTAAGCCAGATCGGCACGTCGGAACCGGTAGCCGAAGGGTTTGGATCACATTTGATCCCAGCGGCCATTTTGTCATTGTCGGTGGGGAAAACCCTGATCAGCTTTCTGTCTTCACCTTTGATCCCGCGAGCGCAGCAATCAAAAAGGTTCCGGCGACATATCCAATAGGCAAGCTGTCGGTGAACTTTGCTATTGTGTCCGAATAGACTCCGGCACACTCTGAAAGGGCCCGCCGTCGGGCCCTTTATTTTTTTCCCAGAGCATCTGCTCCCCAGCAGAATGGCAGCTTCCTGACCTCGGAGATATTTGCGATTACATAATCCGGCTCTTCCTCCGGCCCGGCTGGCATCTGCGATTTGAATTCGCCGTGGCGCAGGCGGACCGTGTGCATCCCCAGCTCTTTGCCGACGCGGATTTCTCGCATGGGCCTGTCGCCCACAACAAGAATATCGCTGGGCGTAAGTCGTGTCCTCTTCTGGATCTTGCGGAAGGCTGCTTCTTTGGTGAGTACGTTGCTACGGTCGGCAAAATAAATTTTTTCGATGGAGGGCTCGCGATCGAGCCCCAGAGCTTTCACTTTTGCGTGCTGCGTTTTAGGTTCGCCAAAGCTGACGACGAAATTTCTAACGCCCCGTTTCGCCAGAAAGCGCAGCAGCGGCAATGATCCTGGGAAGAGCGTGAGTTTCCCGACCGGGCAATTGAAGTAAGCCTCGCGCGCAGCGCGGCTGACGGCTTCTGGGTCTTCGGCCTTGAAGTGCCGAGAAACTTCGGCGTCGATATGGCGCAGCATCGGGTCTGTGCGGAAGGCGCGCATGCGCGCGCGGTAAACGGCTTCAGGATCTGCTTTGAGTCCGGCCGCCACCATGGCTTGCGCGGCGTAACGGTGGGCCACGCGGACGCGCTGGCCAAAGCAGTCATAGAGCGTATCGTCCAGGTCAAAGATCACGCAGTGGATGAGCGGCGGTGTGGGGCGGCGCACTTGCCGCTTCTTTCGGTTTGGCGACGAAACGGAATCGTTCTTCTTTTTTCTCTTCTTTTTGGTCTGGGCAGGCAGCGGCATCTCTCCGGATACTGCAATATCCATTCTAATCACTGCTACAATCGAACCATGGAGGCGAAGCTGCTGCACATCCCATGGCTGGTGAGTGTGCTCTACAGCAGCATTCCGCTTTTTTGGTTTGCCATCCACCCTTTTGCCGATTTCTGGCGCAGGATGAACCGCTCACCGTACCTGCTATTGCTGCCGATCTGGGCCATGATCATCTTTGTCCTGGCCTGGGCGAGCTGGCCCTGGCATGCCGTGCGGCTCTACTCTTCTCTCTGGATGTGGGCGCCCGCGGCCCTACTGATGTTTTTTGGCCTCAGAACATACGGCGGAATACGCTCGGGCTTTGGCACGCACAAGCTGAGCGGTGAGGCCGAGTTGCGTCCGCAGGAACACGCGCAGGAATTGGTAACCACGGGGTTGCACGCCCGTATGCGCCATCCTATATACATTGCCCACCTGCTGAATCTTGCAGGCTGGGCGATCGGCAGCGGCCTGATAGTCAGCTTTGTTCTGCTGGCCATGAGCGCGCTCGGAACATTTCCGCTGATGGTCTGGATTGAAGAACACGAATTGGAAAAAAGATTTGGGCAGCGCTTTCGCGAGTACAAGGCCCGCGTGCCCTTAATCCCGTTGCCTTTTCAGAGGATGTCCGCATGAACCGCCGAACATGGACTGAGAGGGCGGCATGAGATTTGAACTTTTTGTTGCCGCGCGATATCTCCGGGCCAAACGCCGGCAGGCGGTGATTGGCGTGATCACAGTCATTTCAGTCATCGGCGTAACGGCGGGCGTGGCTTCGCTGGTCATCGCTCTCTCCATCAATGCAGGATTCCAAAAAGATCTTCAGGACCAGCTCCTCGGGTCGCAGTCGCACATCAACTTGGTGCGCGTACAGAATGACGGAATTGAAGACTGGCGAGCGTTGATGACGCGCCTGGCCAAAGAGCCTCATGTTACGGGTGTCGCTC
>JBAVUZ010000325.1:0-8689 GCA_049697035.1 Candidatus Angelobacter sp.
GCGGATTGGTGCAATCAAGAGCGCATACAGTTCTTCCAGATGCGCCTGCGTGGCTTCCAGCAGGGCCTTTTCCAGCGGCTGGATATAGTCCGGTCCCAGGCGAAACTTGGCCAGTTGAAGTTGCAACAGACGGAGCTTTTCCCTGACGCCATTGACATCGCCCAGGGCCACAATCTTGAATTGTTTTCGCGAAATCAAGCAGACATAAAAACGATTGCGCGCCGTGTAATATTCCAACAGCAGCGCGTTCCCAGGCAAAATCTCCTGCAATTCTTCCACTAAGATTGTTTTGGCGCTTTGCAGGCTGGCAAATTCCCGGTCAACACTTTGCACCTGTGAGAATGCCTTGACCAGGGCGTCTTCATATTTGCGGCTTAGCTGGCGCAGTTGCTGGATTCGCTCGCTCGATCTGCCCTCAGGATTCAATTCTTCAATCTCTATCTGGTGGTATGTCCAGTTCAATTTTTGCCGCAGGTCGCGAAATTCTCCCATGGCGGGGGATAGGGCCTTAGGCTCCCGGGAAGCGATGGATGAAGCGCGAAACGCAATCAGGTCAGCCAGGCTACGTGACTTGGCCTGCTCAATGTAGCCAAACGCCTCTTTCTGCGCCCGCACGCCAAAGCTCACCGCCAGCGACGTGACCACCAGACCTTCATAAACTGCCAGCTTATTTTTGAGAAATGCAATCTTAAGCTCTTCCTTGCCCAGGTTGCTCCGCAGGTCTTCCAACTTCTTGAACGCCTGTTCATAAGCCTGCCGGGCAAGTTCGGTATTGCCGCTTGCCTCCTCGGCCTGGCCCAGCATGAAATAGGCCTGGTAGGTGGCGGGCGAATCGATGTGGGTCAAACGTGAAAGCGCTGCGCTGCAATAACGGCGTGCCTCTTCGGGATCGGCCCCCCGCAGTTCGATTGCCGCCAGCAACAACTCGCATAGCGCCGCTTTTGACGGCAGCACGGAGTTACTGAAATATTGCAATGCCTTCAGGGCCAGATCTTCAGCCTCGTCATTTTCGCCGGCTTCGTAATACACCAGCGCCTTGTACAGATCAATGAGCCCTGGCCATAAATCATTGTGTTCCTTTACGAACAGGTCGCGCGCACGGTCAAAACTCTCAAGCGCCTGCTTATATCGTCCCTGCTGGCTGATAGCGATGGCAGAAAACGTGGCCGCCTTTGCGGCTTCGTACTTCATGCCGAGTTTGGTAAAGGCCGCAAAGGCGTCGAGCGCCAGTTCGGTACCACCTTCAGTAAGGTTTAATTCAAGATAAATCTCTGATTCGTCAAGGTCACACAGCGCCTGGTGATAATGGTCGCCCAGTTCGGCGCAGAGCGCTCGCGTCTGGTCATAGAGTTCAATTGCGCGCAGGTACTCTCCCCGCAGGTAATGCAGGTAAGCCACGTTGTAATCGGCTTCAGCCACCAGCAGAGAGAAGCCATGTTCCATGCAGTGCTGGCGGGCCAGGCGATAAGTTTCCTCGGCGCGGGGAAAATCATTCAGGCTGATGTAGCAGACGGCCAGGTTTCGCAGTACGGCAGCAATGTCCAGAGGTTCGCCGCATTGAAGAAATTCGTTATATGCCCCTTCATAGAGATCAACCGCTTCCTGGAACCTATCCTGCCGGTAATAGATATTGGCAATATTGCTGTCCAGCCTTGCCAGTCGAAGCCGGTCTTTATGCGCATGAAAAATTGACCGCGCCTGCTCCCCCAGCCGAAAAGCCCTTTCATACTGACCGTCATAAATCAGGCTTTGCAGCGCGCCACTAATGGTGCGGGCATAATCAAGGTCCCGACCAAGACCTTCAAAGATAGCCAGCGCCTTTTCATATTCCAGGATGGCCCGCTGATATTTTCCTGTCAGGTATAGAACATGGCCCACGGCGCGTGCGCTTTGCGCGGTTGTGCAGGGATCATTGATCTGGGCCGCGATCCACGAACCGGCCTGGGCCACCCTGTCAGCTTTTTGCAGGTCAACCCGCGCAAATGTGACCACCGCCTTGTAGAGAGAATCCACGGCTGCGGTGCTGCATGTTTGCGGACGTACAGCCAGAAAAGCGCGGCGCTGCTCTTCGTCGGCAATGGCCGCCAGATCTGTCACCCATTGCTCTAACCCGAAATTCTGTTCCTGTGCGGCCATTTAGAAGCCCAGCTCAGACAGGATCTTTTGCAACCGGTTCAGGCAACGGCCCCTGATAAAGCCTATCGATCCCGTCGCCAATCCCAGCTTCCGGGCTACTTCGTTGTAAGGAACCGGCGGCTGTTCATAGAACAGCAACTTCACCAGTTCCGCGCAACGCGGCGTAAGCCGCAGGATGGCGTCCCGTACGGCCTGCTCCTCCTGGACTTCCTGCAACACCATGGGAGCGGCCGCGATTTCCTCCGCCAATTCCTGTTCCATCGCATCCAGCTCAACCTCTCCGCGCTGCTGCTTCTTCCAGTGGAAACACTTATGCGTCGCCACAGTGATCAGCCACGAACGCAGCGACTCTATCTTTCTCACCTTGGAAAGATTGGTAAAAAGATCGATGCAGACGTTCTGAAAAATGTCTCCGGCATCGTCCGGGCTGAAACCGTACTTAACCGGCACGGAATAGATGAGGCGTTTGTACTTATCGATGAGCGTATTCCATGCCTTCTCATCGCCGCTCAAACACTCCTGTACCAGCCGCTCGTCTTCGGCTGTCCCGGCGTCCCGGACCGGGGATAAAGTTAGTTCCTTGGTGTTTTCTTCCATCAAATTTTCCGGCGTTGCTTTCCGGTTACTTCTTTCCGGCGGGGGGGTGCCAAAAAAGTTCTTCTGCGTTCCAAAAAGTATACTGTTCAATGATGGCTGGATGGAAATTACCGAGGTTTTCCTGCGCTCCGACCAGAATATCCGGGCTGGCCAGGTACACCATGGGGAGTTGCTGGGCCAGCACCTCCTGTACTCGATCATAGATTTTTTTGCGCTGCTCATAATTGAGCGTAACCAGCTGCTTCTGCATGAGTTGGTCCAGTTCGGCTTCCCACGGCGTGGCCGGAGTTTTCTCCCCCAAATGCCACAAGTGGGTCTGCCCGCTGGAAACCAGGACGTTCATGTCCGGCGTTGGATCGGCATCGCCGCTGACCAAACCCATTACGATGGCGTCATAGTCGTGAGTATTCAGCACGCGATCTGTGGCCGAACGGATTTCCATCGGCACTACATGTGCGAAAATCCCCACTGCCTTCAGGTCATTCTGTACCAGGGTCGCTATCTGTCCGCGTTGCGTGTTGCTGGAACCCACCAGAATCGTGAACTCCACAGGCTGTCCGGTTGAGTCGATAAGGGTGTTGTCGTCTTTCCAGGAGAATCCAGCTGACTTCAGCAATTCACGCGCATGCGGCACAGAGCGCGCTGGCACCGCTATGGTCGAGTCGAACCAGGCTTTGTTGCCGGGACTGACATGGGTCGCCAGGGCCGCGGCGCGGTTACGATATACCAGTCGGACTATGCTTGCCCGGTCAATGGCCGCGGAAATCGCCTGGCGAAAGCGCACGTCACGGAACCACTTTTGCTTACGTGCCACCTCAGGAAGACGCCCTTCTGTATCGCTGTTCAGGTTAAACATCAGGAAGTTGTATTCAAGTCCGGGGCCTGCGTCGTACATTTTGAAGTGCCTTGTTTTCTCTTCGGCCTCCAAGGTGGCATAGTTGTCCGCGCTCAGGCCGCTGATGATCTGCGAGTCGCCTGCCTGAAAGCGGATCACCTGCGCGTCCTGCGTGGGAACAACTATAAATGTCAGCTCGTCGAGATACGGAAGCCTTTGTCCTTTGCTGTCAACCTTCCAGTAATAAGGATTGCGCTCAAGAACTACCCTGTCGCCGGGAACAACCTGCTTCAGGCGAAATGCTCCCAGCCCGGCGATCTTTTCCGGCGGCGTGTTGAGCGTCCATGCCTGGCCAATCTTCCCTTCCTGGTAATCCTTTTCCAGCAGGTGCCGCGGCAGAATGGCAAGCCCGTCGAATACCCTCTCAGCCGCGGAGTAAGGCGAGGGGAAGGTGAAGCGGACTGTGAACGCGTCAAGTTTCTCCACTTTGGTGGACTTGCCGGAAATGATCAGCAGGTCGCGTTGTGAAGAATGCACCTTCTCGTCCAGATACATCTGAAAGGAGAAGAGCACGTCATCCGCGTCGAATGGATGACCGTCAGAAAATCTGAGCCCACGCCGAAGTTTCAGCGTGAAGACGGTCCCGTCTTTTGAAACAGTCCATGACTTGGCCAGCGCGGGCTCGGTTTTCTGTGTGGCCCGATTGATATGAATAAGATCGGCCTGGAGACGAGCATTAATCCCGAGAGCATTCTGGTCGATGGCAATGACTGGATTGAGAGTCCGAGGTTCAGAACGCTGGGCGATCACCAGTTTCCCGCCGCGAATGCCTGCTTCTGACGTGGTGCGAAAGAGATCTTCCTGTGCGGCGGTCTGTGTGGCAGTCTGCGCAGTCGCAAAAACCGGCAGCAACGCGGCAGCGATGAACAGCGTAGCTCCTTGTAACGCCAAGAAAACCCGCTTTCTCTTCTGGATTAAATATTTGATTTTATCCGCTCCTGCAGCGTCTCTGCCAATGAGTGATACGCCAGAAATACGGGAACGGGCGCCAAGCCGGGCAAGAGCATCCACCAGTAAGAAACCAGTACGTGATATTGCTGGGCCTGCGCCAGCATGTTGCCCCAACTGGGAAAGGGTTCGCCGATTCCCAGCCCCAGAAATGACAGGATGACCTCCGCCAGAATGAACTGTGGAATCAACACCACCATCTGCGTGAGCAGCACACGGAAAGTCAGCGGCATCAGGTGCCTGCGCAATAGATAAGTGTTGGACGCGCCAAAACCTCGCGCAGCCAGCACAAAGTTGCGCTCGCGAGCGCTCAGGATCACGCCTCGAACAAGGCGTGCCGGACGGCTCCAGCCGACTATCCCAATCACCGCAACCACCAGCAGAAATGCGGTCACAGGACTGATCTGCAACGGCAGGAACGCCCGCACGGCAATCAGGAGATAGAACCATGGAATGGTGATAAAGACCTCGGCAAAGCGCATGGCGGCATCGTCCAGTCGCCCGCCGTACATGCCGGCAATCCCGCCCAGCAGCAGGCCGGTGAAGGCAGAAAACACAGCAGCCACAAAACCGGCAAATAGTGACACCTGCCCGCCATACAGCAGACGTGAAAACTGGTCGCGGCCAAAACCATCTGTGCCCATCAGGAAAAGATTTGCGGGCGCTGGAACGCCGAACAGATGGCGCGTGGAAGAGAACATCCCAAGAATGGTGTATCTGTCTCCCTGCGGAAAAAATTCAATAACGGCTCGCTGCGAACAATCCCGCTGATATTCATCTAGAGCGTTCTCAGCCGCTTTGGTGACATAAACGAACGGTCGAAAATGAAACTTTCCCGCGCAATCCACAATGTGCAGGCGCGTGGGCGGAGCGTAAGGATGCTCGCGCTCCTGCGTCTCAAAACTGTAGGGCGCAACAAATCCGGCCAGCACGATGACAGCGTGGACGGCGACGAGAAACCAGATTGCCCAGGTGAGGCGGAACTTTGTGTGAAACTCCGAGCGGAGCGAGGCATCACTACGGCTAAGACTACTCTGTCGGTTCATG
This sequence comes from Candidatus Angelobacter sp., assembly GCA_049697035.1. GTDB lineage: Bacteria > Acidobacteriota > Terriglobia > Terriglobales > Acidobacteriaceae > Angelobacter. The sequence continues at coordinate 5,624 of JBAVUZ010000325.1, forward strand.
GCTGAACCTCAAAAGTTCTTTTAGCAATAGGGTTCCCTCGCTGCGCTCGGGACTGCACCACCAAACTCTTCATGCCTGCCTCCTGATGCGCGGATCAAAGGCATAGAGCAGGACATCACCCAGCAGATTGCCTGCGATCAGAAACACCGTGGAGAGCATCACGGCGCCAATCACTACAAAAAGATCGCGAGCCAGGATCGATTCCAGAAGCAGCGGCCCGATGCCCGGCCAGCTCATCACTACTTCGATTAGAAGCGACACGCTCAGCAGCATGGCCACGGAAAGTCCAAAGAGCGAGATCAGCGGATTGGCCGCCGCCGGCAGCGCATAACCAAAAAGCAGCTTGAAGCGCGGCAGCCCGTGACCTTCAGCCGCGCGCATATAAGAGGACTCCAGAACCTCGATTACGCTGGCGCGAACATGACGCAGTATGATCGTCAATGATCCCACCACCAGCGCCGCCACCGGCAAGACCATGTGCCAGCCGAGATCGCTCAACCATGCCCATGTGCCCTGGTCTTGCGCATTGATAGACGTCATGCCTCCCACAGGAAACATTCCGGTTTTCAAGGCAACCAGCAAAGCCAGCAGAGCGATGAGCACGTCGGGCAGGGCGAGCAAGGCAGACGTTCCGCCGGAAAAAAGCCGGTCAGCCCAACGCCCTTTCCATCCCGCGGCCAGCACGCCGAGCGGCACTGCAATCAGCCATGAAATCAAAAGCGCCGGAACGCTGAGCAGCAGCGTATTGCGGGCACGCGGCCAAAGCAGCGTGGATGCCGGAGCGTTATAGGCGAATGAGTATCCAAAGTCGCCTCGGGCAGATGATTTCAGCCACTGCCAATAACGCTCCGGTAGCGGTCGATCCAGACCGTATTGAGCACGCAGCATGGTAATCGTCTCCGGCGATATCTGCGAGTTCATCTTTATCTCGCTCAGGAAATCTCCGGGCGCGGCCTGAAACAGAAGAAACAGGAGAATGGAAACGCCAAACAACATCAGCAAACCGTGTCCGGCGCGGCGGGCAAGGTAGCGGATCATACGGCTGCCTCCACTCCCGGCGCATGCAGCCGTTCACCGGCTTCCACCAACTCGCGCGTGGCCGGATGCGTACTTTCGCTCAGTTTCGCCGGAGTCGTCCGCTCCACCACTCGTCCGGAATCCATGATCACAACTTCCTGCGCAAACAGCGAAATGAAGTTGAGGTCATGGGAGATGTAGAGGTAAGTGAGCCCGTGCCGCGACTGCAAATCCATCAGCAGGCGCACCATCTGCGCTTGTAGCGGCATGTCCAGGCCGGAAAGCGCTTCGTCCATGACGAGCAGCCTGGGCTCGGCTGCCAGTGCCCGGGCCAGCGCCAGCCGTTGCCGCTGCCCGCCGCTGAACTCACCGGCGAGACGCGCAGCCCAATCAGGATCAAGCCCCACCTCTTCCATCAACTTCATCGCGCGTACGGTGCGATCTGCTTCGGTCTTCCAGCGCGCGATCTGCAGCGGCTCCGCCACAATCTGCCGCGCCGTGAATCTGGGGTTGAGCGATGTGGCGGCGTCCTGAAAGATCATCTGCACAGGCGGGCGCCCGCCTTTGTCGTTTGCTGCCGGTTTGCCGTCCAGCAAAATCTCGCCCGCATCCGGCGTTTCAAACCCGGCCAGACAGCGCGCCAGAGTCGATTTGCCTGACCCGGATCTTCCCAGCACGGCTACGGTGGAACCAGGTAGCAACGCCAGATCGATCCCGTCCAGCGACTGCACGACAAACTCTTTGCGTGACAGCATGCGCTTCTGAACAAATCTTTTGCTCAGCCCGCGAACATCCAGCAGCGGCGCGCCGCTCGGTATCGATCGTTCTTTGTGCGCGGCGTTCGCCAGACTTTTCTCAGGAAATAGAATCCTCTGCACATAGTCATCCTGGCTCGCCTGCAATGCTTCGATTGTGCCGCACGCGACTGCTTCTCCTTCGCGCATCACAACAATGTTGTCGGCCAGCGAGGCCAGCGCTCCGGCATTGTGTGTGATAAACAGCATCGCCAGACCAAGATCACGCTTGAGCCGTTGCAACAAGTCAATGATCTCCGCCTGCGTGGCTACATCCAGCGCACTTAGAGGCTCGTCGGCAATCAGCAGGTTCGGGCGGCAGATGAGCGCCTGGGCAATGGCCACACGCTGCCGCTGTCCTCCACTCAGTTCGTGCGGATAAGCGCGCAGGATTCTCTCAGGATCGTCAAATCCAACCTGGCGCAACATCTCACTGCAGCGCGCGTTTACTTCCAGGCGCGTAAGTTTGCCATGCGCCAGTAAAAGATCGGCAAGCTGCTTTCCCAACGACAATACCGGGTTCAGCGCCAGCGCTGGTTCCTGCGAGATCAGCGCAACTTCAGCGCCACGCAGCTCCCTCAGCCTTGCAGGTGAAAACCCGAGCACGCTCTGCCCGCGATACTCAATACTCCCTGAAGCCACGCGGGCATTCTTGGGCAGCAGCCGCAGCAGTGCCAGCGCAAGTGAGCTTTTGCCGGAGCCTGATTCGCCCAGCACACCAACGGTTTCTCCCTCAGCAATAGCAAGATCCAGATTGCGCAAGGCACGGACCACGTTTCCGCCGCCGGCGTTATAGTCAACGCTCAAAGCGGATATGCGCAGCAATGGCTCGGGTTTTGGCAAGCCCAGGTCGCCGGAAGTCAATGTCTGAGTGCGCTCCCTATTTTGTGGGTGGAGCTTTGTGCAACATTATGACGCATCAAGCTTGGATTACGAATACGCTCCGTCACCTATAATCCGCGTTAGGTACTTACCGTAACCCCAAATCCAAGAGCGACCTTCTCTACACGCGGACCAGAAAAACACAATAACTTCCTCAAGCCCACGTCAAAACGCATAAGAGATTTAGAATACCCCTTGCATTCTGCTAAACCCCTTTATAGTAAACAAGTTACCTTAGTTCGAAAGCAGACCTTCGCCGACTGAATCTGTTGTCCCCAACAGGGTCATGTGCCATTGATCGGTGGCGTCCATGACCTCCCGTTACGCCTTAATCTCCTAATCTCAGGCTTTCAACGTAATCCAAAATGATCCG
>JBAVUZ010000326.1:0-1922 GCA_049697035.1 Candidatus Angelobacter sp.
TTTACCCGTGCCTCAGTGCCGCACCGCCAGCAGGTAAAGATCTTTTACATGACGCAGGCTTACGCTTCCCCACCGACTTTTATCCTTTTTACTGATAAAGACGTGAAGCTGCACTTTTCCTACGAACGATTTCTGCAGAACCAGATTCGACAGAAGTTTGGCTTTGTGGGGACGCCGATCTGGATCAAGAATCGCCCCAGGACGAAGGTTGAGCTGGGGCCGAAGAAGAAATCAAAGCGCCGATAAGCGAAGATCGTGGCTTATTTGGGATCTCTTAGGACTTAAGAAACCCAGCTAAGGCCCGATTTCCATGGAACATTTCCCTTTTTATTTCGTCATACTCATCATGCTGCAAGAAATTCGCCGTGCCTTCCGTATGATTGCCCGCAGTCCGGGCTTCACCTCGATTGCTGTTCTATCTCTTGCTTTGGGGATAGGTGCCAATGCCGCGATTTTTAGCCTGGCAGACGCGCTTCTGTTTCGGCCGCTTGCCGTGACCGATCCCGGCTCGGTGATGGCCCTGAACCTGGATACTCCGGGCGGCGATCTCGGCAACTTTTCTTACCCGGACTATCGCGATCTTCGGTCTACCACAAAGTCATTCGATGGGATTGCGGCCTTCCAGTTGGCCACTTTCAGTCTTGCTCGCAGCAAAAATGAAGTCCCGCAAATGCGCGCAGGCATTGAAGTGAGTGACAATTTCTTTTCCGTGCTGGGCGTTCAGCCCACGCTGGGCCGCAGCTTTCTGCCGGAAGAGAGCGCACGAGGCGTAGCGCCCGCCGTTGTGCTTAGCTACGGCTTCTGGCAGGACCAGTTCAACGGTGACAAGGGAGTTCTTGGCCGCACCATACGGATTTCCGGCACGGACTTCACCATCGTGGGCGTAGCTCCCAAAGCGTTTACCGGTGTGGACCAGTACATACGCCCGTCATTCATGGTTCCCGCGGTCCTGACCCAGCAGTTGAACGGGGCTGCCAAAGACCCCATTGAAAATCGCGGCGACTACAGCTTCACGCTTTACGGCCGCGTGAGGCAAGGCGTTTCTGCAAGGCAGGCGCAAGCTGAGATGGTTACGCTGTGGAAAGGGCTACAACAGCAATATCCGGCAGATGGCCGCAATGGCAAGATGATGGTGCGGACGCAGCTACAAGCCCGCATCGCCCAGGATTCGATTGACGCGATTCTGATCACTATGTTGATGGCGCTGGTTTCCGTGGTGTTGCTGATTGCCTGCGCCAACGTGGCCAACCTGCTGCTGGGACGTGCCCGTGGCCGCACCCGCGAAATTGCCGTGCGGATTGCACTGGGCGTGAGCCGTACCAAGCTGTTGCGCCAGTTGTTTGCAGAAAATGTGGTGCTGGCTCTGCTTGGCGGCTTGATTGGCCTGGGCTTTGCTTACGGCGGCATTCGCTTTCTGCAAACCATTCCAATTCCGTCAGATCTTCCTATCGTGATTTCTCCTCAGCTTGATCAGCGCGTGCTGATTTTCAGTCTGATCGCTTCCTTGTTCAGCGTTCTGGTATTTGGCCTGGCGCCGGCATTTCAAAGCCTGAAAACTGAGCTGGTCTCCGCGTTGAAGAGCTCAGAAAGCAACATGTCCGGACGAAAGCGGACGCTGGGCCGCAACAGTCTCGTCATCGTCCAGATCGCGCTATCCATGGTCCTGCTGGTGGCTTCCGGAATGCTGCTCGATGGATTCCGCAAGACGCTGGTGGCGAGTCCGGGTTTCCGCACGGACCATCTCCTGATAACCGAGTTCGATACATCCCTGGTCCGTTACAGTCCGGAAAAAACCGTAGCGTTTTATCGCGATATTAAAGATCGCGTGCGAGCGCTGCCCGGAGTTCGTTCGGCCGCACTCACCGCAACAGTCCCCTTTGGCAACAACCAGCCGTCGCGCGAGGTGATTCCTGACGGCTATC
>JBAVUZ010000327.1:0-7498 GCA_049697035.1 Candidatus Angelobacter sp.
GGTATGAGCGGAAGCAATGCCAGCGGAAATGGAATCATAGTTGGATTCTGATTCCGAAGAAGCCAGACCAGTCGTTAGAGTTCATTAAGTTTCATCTGGCTTATGTCAGTTAAGTGCAAACTAGTGATCAGGTGCTGCAACTATATTCAGCTTCTGCGATTGAATTGAAATAATTTAAGTCTATTCTTAGTTTAATCTACAAATAAAATGTTTAGTTTTGTTACTCCAGACTAGCGTTGAGTAATAAACTATGCAAGCCCAGAGATGAGCCAGCGACAGGCGGCTGTTGTCCTCTGGCACAGAAAGAGAAACATATGTTTCAAAGAAAAATGAATTCCAGACTCCTGCTATCTATAGCAGGACTTTTGTTGATCGCGGCAATCGCAGCCACGCCTGCGTTTGCCGTTCAATGTGGAGACATCATCCAGACAGACCTGACGCTCACGTCCAATTTGAACTGTGCGGGGACCGCACTTCGCGTCTTCGGACCCAACATTACAATAGATCTCAATGGACACAATATTACCGGCGATGGAACAGGCGACGGCATTCTCATTCCAGTCACCGGAGTGACCTTGAAAGGCAAAGGCCGCATTTCAAATTTTGAGACCGGGGTGCATCTCGCTACAGCCGACAATATTGTGATCTACGACTTGACTATTGAAAACAACCTGACGGGAATTAACGTGGCCCGTGGCGGAGGAATCCGCATATTCGACAACACAATTCGCGGAGGCGCGAATGGACAGATCGGGGTGGCCATGGAGGCGGTCATACACACGGCCCTCTATCGAAATACGATCAGCGGATTCTCGCAGATTGGGGTCGTAATACCCACGGGAGATCCGCCTGATGAAAGTATCCCGGTCATTAGTGAAAATGTCATCCGTGAGAACCAGACCGGCATTTCCATAAGAGGACTGGATTCAGACTCGATCATTCGCGGAAATTTCATAGTCGACAATAAGCTCAATGGGATTGAGATAGCTTCCATTTTTGAAGCAGGCTGCACCATCCAGGAAAACCAGGTCTTAAGAAACGGCGGCAATGGAATCCTGCTGCAGGGCGGAAGCCTGACTGGCTGTCTCATTGAAAACAATCTGGTGGAAAAGAACAATCTGGACGGAATTAGTATTGTTGAGGATGTACAGCCTGCCAATCAGGGCATCCTGGTGGAGGGCAACCGGCTATCGCAAAATGGCACGGACCTGACTTGGGACGGAGTGTCAAACAGTTGCTGGTTTCAGAACGTGTTTGTCACCAGTTCTCCTCAGGTTCTGCCGCCCAATTGCTCGTGAGTCCCATAATCGACCGATCCGATAGGTGCGGGTAGACTCGCTTTTCCGTTTTCTTGTCGAAGACAAGTTTCGCCACGGCTTTTAGCCGGGCGGAAAATGTCGGTTTACCCGCATGTCCCATCCCTTTAGATACCGCCTGGACTCAAGGTTTGAGCAGACGGATTCACGTTCCCAAAGTCAATCCCACACGCCCGCAGGACCGCCGACCCGAATTGGAAGCAAAAGCCAAAAAGTTTGCTGTGACATCCGTGGACGCCGACAATAGTCATTGTTAAGTACGACGGCAGACTCATCACGACGGAATTCGCCCAAACCGTCAGCCACTCCATAATCCGGTTTTCACGGGACTGAATCGAGGCCAATGACGAGCATATTGAAGAATTGCTTCAGTTTGCTGATGGCATTCTGCGAAACCTGGCTAGGTTGTGGGAACGTGCACTCTAGACCACCGACAAGCGGTTGCAAAAGGTTCTATTCCCTAACGGTTCGCCGCACTCAAAGGGAATGGATTTGGAACCACTCCAAGTCTTTCTAGTCTTCAATATGGGCGGCGCGCCTACGATAGCGCCCAGCATATCTCAAAAAATGTGACTTCGATGAGAGCGCCTAATGTGGATATTGCAAGGACATCGTGTGAAAGCCATTTAGAAACGGCCACATCACGGATATTTGCGAAACGGATATTTGCGAAAAAAGCAGGATGTCTGTCCGGTCTCGAAGATCGCCACAGCGCGGCTAACTCCTATCTGTGGTCTTGTTTTCAGCGGACGGTTTGCAGCTCAGCTGGTGACGAATTCAACCGGGCGAAGATTAGAGTCGCTCTTGCTCGCGCCCACAAACTTAAAACACGCAAGGCAGTAGCGCCATTTTTTGGCACGGGAGGCGGTACGATTTTCTTCCGCGCGGCCCGCTGGCCGAGGCCCTATCAATTTTGGCTCCACTTCTCTAAGGTCTGTGATGCCGCTGGCTGTGCAGAAACGTCAGCTTCCAGCGTCATGTCCAGGTCGGTGCTAGGTGGTCTTGAGCGTCTCGAGATCTGCGTCAGTTCGTGCAGCCACTCAAAGCCGACAGGTACAGCATGTCTCCCGGCACGCCCCTACAGTGAGTGACGCACGTCACATCCCTTCCGCCCCTCGCTGGGTGATTATTATTTCATGGAAGAATGCGAACGAACGTTCGATAGTCTTTATGAAGGGATGCAGGACCTCTCTTTTGCCGGCGTGCGGCGCTGGAAAGAGCAGCATCCGGGCGCGAAGTCTGTGGCTTTCTTTCCCGTGTATGCCCCTGTGGAACTGGTCCATGCAGCGGGCATGCTGCCGGTGCTGCTGAGCGGGGCAGGCGACCGACTGGACATACAGCATGCCGATTCCCGATTCGGCTCGTTTATCTGCTCCATTATTAAGACCACCATGGAGATGGCGATGACCGGCCATCTGGAGCCGTTTGACGGCCTGCTTTTCTCTTCCATCTGCGATTCCGCCCGCAACCTCTGTTTCGTGATCAAGCGCAACTACCCGCAGATGTATGTGGACTTTCTGCATCTGCCGCACAGCACGTCGGATTCGAGCGTGGAATTTCTTACAGAGGAATACCGCCGGATCATTGTTGAACTGGAGCGCATGAGTGGCTCACCGATTCAGCCCGCCGCGCTGCGCCGTAGCATCGCGCTCTATAACATCCAGCGGAGCCTGGTGCGGCAACTCTATGAGCTGCGCGCGCAGAGCCCGCACCTGTTGCGCGCATGGGAATCCTACGTGCTCATCCGCAGCGGCAACTTCATGCCGGTGGAAGAGCACATCGAGATATTGAAGCAGGCGCTGGACTATCTCCCGACGCGGCCGGGGAAGAAGCGGGACGCAATCCGCGTCGTCATCGAAGGCGCGTTCTGCGAGCAGCCGCCTCTGGAACTGATTCGGTTGCTGGAAAACGCCGGCTGCGACGTGGTGGAAGACGATCTGGCCATTGCTCAGCGCTGGTTCACTGAAGATGTGCCAATCACCGGCGACCCGGTCTGCGCGCTGGCCGAAAGTTATGTGCATCGTTCAGTGTATTCGTCGGTGCGCCACGATTTTTCAAAACCGCGCTGGGAAGGTCTGGCGGATAAAGTTCGCAGCACACGCGCCGAAGCCGTGATTTTCCTGATCGCTAAGTTCTGCGAGCCGGCGTATTTCGATTTTGTGTTGTTCAAAAAGAAAGTCGACGAAATGGGGCTGCCGCACCTTCTGCTTGAGTTTGAAGAAAAGCTGTTCACCTTCGACCGGTTGCGGACGGAAGTGGAGACGTTTGTCGAGTCCCTGGTCTTTGACTAGTTGGAACTGATTAAGGAGCTGCCTCAGATGGCCGAGAAACCTGTAAGCGAATATCGCGGAAGCATTCACCAGCAGCAGAAAGACCTGATGCTGGATTGGTACCAGCGTCTGGACCACGCGGCCGAAACCGGAGAGACGCCCACCGTGTCCATGATGATTTCCGGCAACTGCGTGGAGTTGCTGGAAGGTTTTGGCGCGATTCCGCAATATCCGGAAGTGAATGCGTTACAACTGGCGATCCGGCACCAGTCGCTGGAGCCGATTCTTGCGGCCGAAGAAATGGGTTACGCCGGAGATAACTGCGCCTATGTGAAAGCCGATATCGGCTGCATGCTGAAAGGCATTACGCCCACCGGCGGCCGGCTGCCCAAGCCAACATTGGTGCTGTGCAACTTCGTGGGCTGCAACACCTATGTGAAGTGGTTTGAGCACGTCGCGGCATTTACCGGCGCGCCGCTGTTCGTCCTGGATGTACCGTTTCTGCGAAATGACACGCCGTCGCAGGCGGACATCGATTATGTTGTGCGGCAGCTTAAAGAAGTTGTGGGGCAGATGGAGGAGTTGATCGGACGCAAGTTCGATTATGACCGCTTCCGCCAGGCCGTGGCTTACTCCAGCGAGGTTGAAGATCTCTGGTCACAGATCAAACATCTGGCAAAAAATTCTCCGTCGCCCTTTGACGCATATTTTGACGCCATCACGCTGATGGGACCTTTATATGTCTATCGTGGAAAGCGCGAAGGCGTGGAGTTCTTCCGCGCGGCGCTCAATGAGTTGCAGCAGAAGGTCAAGGCGGGTGAAGGCGTTTACGATCAGGAGCGTTTCCGCGTGGTGGTGGAAGGTCCGCCGCCGTATCCCTATTTCCGCACCTTCCGTGACATGTTTGCCAGCTGGAAGGCAGTGGCAGTGGCGTCCACGTATTCCACGGTCGGCGGGTTGTGGGAGTTCGGGTTCCGGCACGATGCGAAAACTCCGTTTGAATCGGTGGCCATGCACATGCTGGCGCAAAACGTTACCAACAGAAACTATCTGCAGCGCTATGACCAGATCCGGCGCTATGTGCAAGAGTGGAACGCCGACGGCGTGATCATCCATTTCGTAAAGAGCTGCCGCCTGTTTTCCGCCGGACAGGGCGATATGCGCGATTACTTTACCAAGCAACTGGGCGTCCCGACGCTGTACATCGAGTCTGACCTGGAAGACCCGCGTTATTTTGCTGAAGCGCAAACCAAAAACCGGATTGACGCATTCTTTGAATCTCTGGAGCACGCCAAGCGCACGGCAGCGCATGCCGTGGGCGCGTGAGGTCACAAATGAGAATTGCAGCAGGAGTGGACGTAGGATCAACGCAGACGAAAGCGGTGCTGATTGGCGCGAACGGCGACGGCGTGAAGGTGCTTTCGCGTTCACTGATCGACACCGGCGCCAACGTTCGCAAAGCGGCGGAGAAGGCGTTTGACGAATGCTGCCAGGCGGCGGGCGTCGCGCAGGCTGATGTGGGCTTCGTGGTCGGCACCGGCTACGGCCGCTACAACATTTCTTTCGGCCACACACAGATGACAGAGATCAGCTGCCATGCCCGCGGCGCGCATTTTCTCTGTCCCGGCACGCGCACCGTGATCGATATGGGCGGCCAGGACGCAAAGGCCATCGGCGTGGGCCCTTCCGGCGAAGTGCTGGATTTTGTGATGAACGATAAATGCGCCGCAGGCACAGGGCGATTTCTGGCCAATGCCGCTGAGGTGATGGGCATTGGATTGGACGATATTGGTCCGCTGTCTCTCCGCGCGACTCGCCCGGTGAAAATTGCGACGGTGTGCACGGTCTTTGTGGAGTCTGACATTCTCTCGTATCTTTCGCAGGGCAAGAAACCGGAAGACATTATGGGAGGCGTGCACCTGGCGATTGCCAAGCGCACGCTGTCGCTGGCGCGGCGCGTGAACATTGAACCGCTTGTCACCATGACCGGCGGCGTGGCGCGCAATATCGGCATGGTGCGGGCGCTGGAGACCGTGCTGGGGCAAAAAATCATTGTCACCCCGGACGCACAGTTCATGGGAGCGGTGGGCGCTGCGCTGTTCTCACTGGAAAAACTTGGCGAGAGTTTTGAATCCAGCGTTTGGAGGGAACATGCCGTTAGTAGCGGGGATTGATTGCGGATCGGGATTCACCAAGGCGCTGGTGGCTGCGCAGGACGCGCCGGGAAGCGACCTTCGAATCCTGGGCCGGGGACGCGCGCGTAGCGGGATCAATGTTGATCAGGCAGCCGGCGAAGCACTGGAACAGGCGCTGGCCGGCAATGCGCGATCGGACCTGAGCTATATTGCCGCGACCGGCTTTGGCCGCTACAACCTGAGCTTTCGCGATATTGCGATTACTGAGATCACCACGGCCGCGCGCGGCGCATTCTTTCTTTTTCCCCGGCCCGGCGCCGTGCTCGATATCGGCAGCCAGACCACGCGGGCCATCGCCGTAAAAGACAACGGCCGCGTGAACACCTTCAAGAGTAATGACAAGTGCGCGGCGGGTTCCGGGATGTTTATCGCCCGCGCGGCGAAATATCTGGAGATCCCGCTGGAGCAGGTGGGCGAACTCTCTCTGCATGCCGCCCACGCGCACCCCATCAGCAGCGTGTGCGCGGTGCTGGCGGAAAGCGAGATCATCAACCATGTGAGCAGCGGCGTGAGCGTGGAAGACATTCTGCGCGGCATACACGACTCGCTGGCCGACCGCGCCGGCGCGCTGCTGAAGCGCGTGGGACTGAAAGACGAGCTGACTTTTATCGGCGGCGTGGCGCATCAGCAGGGAATGGTGCGGGCGCTGGAGCAGCGGCTCAACGTGAAGGTGAATGTGGCCGAAGATTGTGAATACGTTTGCGCGCTGGGCGCGGCGGTGCTGGGCTTGCGCCGTTTGGCTAGCAGGAACTGAGAGGAACTAATGGCGATTCAGGGGGCGTATGGATATCAGCTTTCGACCGTGGGGAAACCGCTGGATCTGGCGGAGCTGCCGAAACTTGAGCCGGGAGAAAATGAAGTCATTGTCAAGGTGGCGGGATGCGGAGTCTGCCATACCGACGTAGGCTTTGCCGCTGAAGGCGTAGCCACGCGGCATGCTCTTCCGCTGGTGCTGGGACATGAGATTGCCGGCCATGTGGTTGCCGCGGGCGACAAAGCGCGCCTGTGGATGGGGCAAGCCGTGATTGTACCGGCGGTAATTGCCTGCGGAGAGTGTCCTGCCTGCAAGGCAGGCCGGTCAACTACGTGCCGGCGGCAGTTCATGCCCGGCAACGATGGTGACGGCGGGTTTGCCACGCATGTGCGTGTGCCCGCGCGCGGGCTGTGCCGCGTTCCGGACAAGCTGCCTGCAGGCGTTTCGCTTGAAGCACTGTCTGTGGTTGCCGATGCGGTGAGCACTCCTTATGAAGCGATTCGCCGTTCAGGGCTGAAAGCCGGCGAGGTGGCGGTGATTGTGGGCGCGGGCGGCATTGGCAGCTTTGCCGTGCAGATTGCGGCAGCTCTGGGCGCGAAGGCGGTCGCTGTCGATATCGATACGGAGCGTCTGGAGCTTGCCCAGCAGTATGGCGCTTCTCTGGTGCTGAACGCTGACCGCACCGACGAGAGACAACTCCGGTCGAGCGTACGCAACTTTTTCAGCGAACAGGCTTCTGCCGGCTCGACGCTGAAAATTTTTGAGATGAGCGGCACCGCGGCGGGACAGGTCACCGCGTTCAGCCTGCTTGATTTCGGCGCTTACCTGGCGGTCGTCGGATTTACGCCGAAGAAAGTTGAAGTGCGGCTATCAAACCTGATGGCCTTTGACGCCACGGCCAGCGGCAACTGGGGCTGTCCGGCAGAGCAATATCCCGCGGCGCTCGACCTGGTGCTGGGCGGG
>JBAVUZ010000328.1:0-1933 GCA_049697035.1 Candidatus Angelobacter sp.
TTCTTTTCCGTTCCCGGCCTGTCAATCTCTCCTCTTGCCGTGACCAAGGCAACGGTGGATGCGGACGGAAGCTTTGTCATGGACTTGCCTGACTTCACCAACGATCCGCTGTGGAATTCGCTTTCGAATGATGCGACGCTGATGTTTTTTCTCACCGACCAGGCCACTGGGCATCGCGTTGCGGGACTAAAAGCTCCGGCTGCGCTTTCGCGCGGCGGAAACTTAAAAATCTCGGCCACTTATCCTGAAGTTGCATTTACCATCCGGCAGGGCCGCGCGGCGAAAACAGGCACAGCTAAATTAGCGAAAGCCGCGCAGTAGGAACCGGAGCGCGCACAGTCGTTCACGGCCGTCAGGCATGACGAAGTTTCAGAGTGGCAACGTTTGAAATTTTGCCGTTGCTATTCAACTGCACACTGCCTTCTGGCCAGCAGTTGACACTGGCGAACGTGTTGCATAGGCTGTGAGTTCCCTATGCCCACGCCTCTGGAAGATTTGAACGCCAAGCTTTTCCGCGAACAGTTGCACAGTCAATTTAAGGTCCATCAGGACAATACATCGCCGATCATGCTTGAACTGGCGGATGTAGTCGAGGGTAACCAGTCGCCGAAGATGGAACTCTTCTCACTCTCTTTTCGTGGGCCTTTCAGGCCGCGGCTGGACCAGCGAACCCATCGTCTGGAACATGAAAAGCTGGGCGAGATTGAAATCTTTCTCACGCCGATTTCCGCCGATCAGCAAGACGGAACTATGTATGAAGCGGTCTTCCATCGCTTCCGCAAATCATAATGCTCGCCGGCAAGATAACGCTTCGCGCCGTGCAGGAATCAGACAATGAATTTCTGCTGAAGGTTTACGGCAGCACGCGCGAGCAGGAACTGGCGCAGGTTCCGTGGGCTGCGGAGCAGAAGCAGCAATTTGTGCGCATGCAGTACCAGGCGCAGAAAAGCCATTATGCGGCACAACATCCCCACGCCAGCCATGAAATTATTTGCCTTGATGGAACTGACGCCGGCCGGTTGTATCTGGACCGCGCTGGTGAGAAGTTTCACATTTTGGACATAACGCTGCTGCCGGAATGTCGCAATCGCGGCGCCGGCTCTTTTCTGCTGGGCCAGATCATGGCGGAAGCAAAGCAAGCCGGCAAACCAGTCAGCATCTACGTGGAAACGTTCAATCCTTCCTTGAAGCTTTTTCAGCGTCTCGGCTTCACGCCAATCCAACAAGAGGGGTTTCACCTGCTGTTGCAGTGCGCAGGCTAGGCGTACAGATCACGCAACTCTGCCCTACACCGGCAAAACTATTTTTTCCTACAGGCGATTAACGATTGCCGTGTACTGCTGCGGTCCGGCAGGAACAATAAACAAAGCAAATTGCCCCAGGTGCGGATGTTCAACAAAAAAGGTCCCCTGTTCAACGGTGTGAATCGGCCCGCCAAACCATGCCAGACTGAATGCGTCAGTACTGAGCGCCTGCCGCGCGGCTGCAGGAGGAGGCACCGCCATGGATGCGGGATTCATTACCGGAGGCGCGCTAAGCTCTGTAACAGAAAGCAGCGTGAGCCAGAACGGGCTGCTTTTTCCGGACGTGCTGGTAAGTTTAAAGGCCGAGCCAACCGCCGAGGCAAATGAGTCTCGGGTTAGACGGGCAATGCCGCCATATCGCTGTTCAGGGATTTCTGGTTTGTTAGCCGCGATACCGGAAATATCGCCGACCGAACCGCTATTTCTAATCGGCAAATCATTTTTGCGGGGCAAAATTCTGCCGCCGCCGGCCAGTGCCGCCAGAGGCGCAGAAACACAGGCTAGAGCTGTAGCCACACTACTGCCTAAGAATATCCGTCGTGAAATTGCCATGTTCACTTTCTCCTTAGCGAACGTTAGCGAACTTCTTGCTGTCTGACCTGGGAACCCGGAAACTGTGAAACCGGAAG
>JBAVUZ010000329.1:0-14293 GCA_049697035.1 Candidatus Angelobacter sp.
TGGGTTGAAATCCATCACCCGGCGGCTGCTCTCCATACACATGCAGAAATGGCCTTCCGCCAACCAGTTTGTTGGAGACGACGCGGAAGGTCTGCTCGTAATGGGCCAGTTCTACCTTTTCTATGGAACGCTGCCAGATCCGGCCATTTAGTTTGGAAATCGCGGCTTGAGGTTCGCCTTCGTAAAGCACTCTTCCCTCATGGATAATGGCCATGTTTGTGCAAAGGTCCATCACGTCTTCCACAATGTGGGTTGAGAGTATGACGATGACCTGCTCCCCGACCTCAGCCAGCAGATTGTAGAACCGGTTGCGCTCGCCCGGATCAAGGCCCGCCGTGGGTTCATCCACGATTAGCAGTTGCGGATTGCCGAGTAGGGCCTGGGCAATGCCAAAGCGCTGCCGCATACCTCCGGAAAAGCCGGTCAGAGCTTTCTTGCGGACATCGTAAAGATTGCAGCGCTGCAGCATGGCAGACACAATCTCTTTGCGCTCCCGCGAGTTCGTGATCCCTTTCAGCAGTGCCAGATGGCTCAACATGTCCTGGGCGGAAATTCGCGGGTACACGCCAAATTCCTGTGGCAGGTATCCAAGACGGCGGCGCACCTCATCTTTTTGCTTAAGCACGTCGATGTCGCCCAGCGTGACGCTGCCGCTATCCGGCTCCTGCAGCGTGGCGAGCGTCCGCATCAAAGTGGACTTGCCGGCGCCATTCGGCCCCAGTAGGCCATACATACCTCGGGGAATCGTCAGCGACACGTTATCCAGCGCTTTAACGCCGTTCTTGTAAGTCTTGGAAAGGTTCTTGATAGTCAGTTCCATGCTCATGCCTCATTGATACGTAAATGTGCCGGATAAGTTTCGAAACTACGAACAAATAATATTCCTGAAATGGTATTCGCTATTGACGAGACGCGCCACACATCGTTTCGTTACCGCTCAAAAGCACTGAAAGCCGCGACGCAAGCGTTCCAGTCTGCTTTCGGACCCGTGAAAAGACGGTTTGCAGCGTTGTGTGGCGATGACGGACTCGAACCGAGGCCCTCCTGCTGCTAAAGCAGGCGCTTTGACCAACCCGCCCTTCGCGGCGTTGCAATCGTCTGATTTGTCGCGGATGTTAGCGCCCTGGTAGTATAGCGGCTGCGACAGAGCGGGTAAAAAGTTCGTAGTGCCGTCCCGGCGATAACAGGCGATCAACTTCTAGCCACTTGCGCATCCTTCGCATTACTTTCCGTTTTGACGTGTAATTCCGAAGATGATGTCTTTGGCGATACAGATCTCATTTTGCGCGCACCGTTGCCAACCGATCCCCCAATTCTTCTTTTTCTGGCTGACTTAATGCGAGAGATTAAAGTGGGCCGACGCAACGACAGTTCGGCGGCCTCAATACCCGCTCTGGACGGAATGTTTCCCGCTCAACAGGCTGGCGATGCCGAAGGAGAAGCCATGCCATCAAAACCGCTGTAGCCTGCATTGCAGAGACGCACCGGAATATACTTACCACTATCCTTTATTTATTTAGGTGCGGAAAATAAGTTTTGCCGCGCATTAACGAAGAAACCAATTCTCCACCACCACGCGACGGCAAAACCATTGTGTCTTTAGCAAAAAGTGCGCAAAGCCATTGCGCAACCAATGAGGTACATAAGCCAGCGCTGCGGCGGACCTGTCACCGCCAAGTTGCTTGCGAAGCAGCGCGGGATAAGCTTGCAGGCTCTCCGCTTTGTAGTGTCCTTCGGCCGTCTTGATCACACTCGCCGCGAGTAATCCTGATTCCACCGCAGGCCGAATGCCTTCACCACTTTGAGGGAATGCAAGGCCAGCAGCATCTCCGATGAGCATCACCGAATCAGCCACCACCTTCCGCTTGCTGTACCCGAAAAGCAGGTAAGCATGTCCGCGGAATTTGCCTGGAAGATCAAAAACTACTTTGCCTGTGGCGCGCAGGAACCCGAGGAAATCAGCCACGTGTTTAGAAAGCGCGTGTTGATCAAGCCGGCCCAGTCCTATATTCAGAAAATTACCTTTGCGAAAACACCAGCCATAGCCTTGTAAATCCGGGCAAAAATAAAGCTCGGGGAACTCCGCCCGGATGTTACAGAGACGCGCATGGTCAGGCGACATCTCAAATTCAATTTCCTGCGCTACCACCGGTTCATCTGAATTGCTATTGCCCATGTGCTGCGCCACGGGGCAGAAATGTCCCCCAGCCCCCACCAGCATCCTGGCTTTGATTGCACCATTGATGATCCAGTGCTCGCCTGATCGCTCGATCCTGTTGATGGGCGCGCCTTCACGTATCTCCGAGCCGGAGCGGCGAAGCAGGTACTCGTCAAACTCACAGCGGCGGATACCATAGCTGATGACGCGGTCGTATGGGATTCCGACTTCCCGCGCTCCCATGGAACTCACGCGAAAGCCGCGAATCTCTTGCATGGTGCGGCCCGAAGCATAATCTGCGGCGTCGATTTCCAAGGCTTGCAATACCCACGGAGTGATCCAGCCACCGCAAACTTTATTGCGTGGGAACTTAGCTTTATCCAGGATTACAACGTGCAATCCTGAAGAGCGCAAAGCCCAGGCGCAGGATGATCCCGCGGGACCTCCGCCCACGATTAAGACATCGCACGAATCCATTGCGCATCCTGTGAATCCTGTTCGGTTGCATTGTTGTTGTATAAGTGTGCCCGGGTCCATGGCTGAGATTTGCAGGTCCGGCCGGCAAAAACGATCTGGAACAATTGCAGCGTGCCCACTCGAAATCCGGCAATGGAGCCAGCCAGATACAGCCGCCACATTCGAGCAAAAGTCAGGCCAAAGCGCTCCACCACTTGCTCAAAATGGCGTTCATAGCGCTGCAACCAGAACTCAATCGTCCGGGCATAGTGCATGCGCAGATTTTCAACATCAAGCACGCTGAAGTCATGCGGTTCGAGAACGTCCATCGCTTCCCGCAGAGTAGGTGTATAGGCGCCGGGAAATATGCGTTTCCTGATCCAGACGCTGAATGGCTGAGGCTGGCTTTTTCCAATGAAATGCAAAAGGCCGCGGCCCGTATCGCCAATCGACCGATGAATAACGTTCCCTAATTCTTCATAGTGCTCGCGACCAATGTGCTCCAACATCCCCACTGAAACGAACGCGTCATAATGAGCAGCGATATTACGATAATCATCTTCAATAAATTCAACTCTGGACTCCAGCCCTTCACGTTTTGCCTGTTCCCGGGCAAATGCAATCTGCTCATGTGAGATGTTAAAAGCTTTCACACGTACGCCGTATTCGCGGGCCATATGCAGGCTTAGCGCACCCCAGCCGCAACCTGCTTCCACCACGGTTTCACCCGGTTGCAACCAGAGCTTGCGGCATACCAGATCCAACTTTGCTCTCTGGGCGTCTTCCAGGCCTGTGTTCTCATCCGGGAAGTAAGCGCATGTGTATACCAGCTTTGGATCAAGCCAGAGTTTGTAAAAATCGGTCGAAATATCGTAATGGTGATGGATGTTCTTGCGCGCAGCGCTCAACCCGCATGACTGGATCCATCCAAGCCAGCGCGAAATCAGGCGTGTAATAAGACGGTCGGGCGCATGGTAAAGAGATTCCAGGGCTTTAACAAGGTCCCCTTCCACATCGATATCGCCCTGGCTGTATAGATCCCCAAAATTCATCTCAGGGTTCAACAGCACGGCAAAAAGAGTTTTTCTGTCCTTCAGGCGTACGACGGGCAGCGTTGGACATAGAGACATTTGTCTCGGTGAAAAGCCGAGTTCCATGCGGACGCGCGCTGATCCGGCGAGCTGATGGATACTGCTTAACAATCGGCGGTCAAGCCCTTTGTGTGGCATGCAAGAACTCCACGCAGAAGATGCATTACCCAATATATTCGAGGTATGAACTTCGAACTTTAGTTGTCCCTGCTCTTCATTACCACCCATCGCCGAAATGAGAGGTCAGCACCGGGCATTCAGATTCCAGCACTACCTTGTAGGGAACTGTGTTTCGGAAATGGGTAGTAATTTCTCCAGCTTTCCGGACTCCAAACCCAATTAAGTCTACCTTTTCGGCGCGCGCATGAGTCAATATCCGCTCAGTAGGATCACCGGCTTCGACTACCAGCTTAACTTCGCAACGTGGGTCAATTTGTGGAGCAAACATGCGTTGCATAGCGCTCCGCAGGCTGTCAGGTTGATCCATGGCGGCCACGTGTCTCCGATCTTCCAATGGCACAACGTGTAAAAGCGTGATGCAGGCAGCGTACTCGGCCGCCACAGCCGCGAGATATGGAAACACCGCAGCTGATTCGTGGGAAAGGTCCGTCGGAAATAGAATTTGTTTGATTTCTGATTGATTATCGAACCGTCTTGAAATATTCGGGCCTACAGTCAGCACTGGACAAGGCAGGCTACGGAAGAGCTCTTCCGCCACCGATCCCATCAGGAGACGTTTAAATCCTGTTCGTCCGTGCGTGGTCAAGATGGCCAGATCTATATGATGCTGATGCACAATCCGGCTAAGCTCCCGTGTTGCTTCGCCACACTTCAAAATCGGGGTGACCGGCAGACCTTCAAGTTCTTTGGTCTGCGTGAATTGCTCGAGCACGTCCCGGGCATCGCTTTCCTCCTTATCTTCCAGCACGGAGAGCGCCTCAGGCGTCACCATGGAATAGGGCAGAGGAGCCCAAACATGGGCGGCAAAGATCCTTGAACCGTATTTCCGCGCGATCGCTGCAACAATAGGTAGCGCGGCCCGTGATGGTTTTGAGAAATCGGTCGCATAAAGAATATTTTTTAACCGGACGGCGGGAAGAACGGGAATGGCGATGGCATTCATAATCATCTCCTCTGCTACTATGTGCGCTTCAATGTCGCCAAACAGTGACGGCTATCACACCTTGCAGCTTGTGGTTGACTTAGCCACGTCCGAGTTATCCTGCCATGTGATCTGGATCACCGCAGCAAGCAGATTAAGCGATCATCATTGTCTCTGGATTTTTATTCAGCCGCAGAACGGCCGATTGGAGGACACAATGCGATTGCTAACAAGAGCCAGACAAGCATCCAGCCATCCACTGAAAACTGCTTTGCTGCCGCACAACGTTGGTTCCCATGAACGCATTGGATTTTGGTATTTACTCGTGGGCATTGCACTGCTGCTGCTCTTAGCCAGCGCCTCCAGGGCATAATCCAGCTTTCATGACGAAACGTCGTCCTGTTGCTCGCAAACTACCGCAAGAGCAGGGAAGTGCGCTGGTTTTCAAACCTGTTTACGGGTGAATGAAGCAAACACAAAAGTAGCGGCTGAAACCAGGACCACCGCCGGCCCGCTGGCGCCGATCCCTTGAAATGCAGAAGAAATTGCCAGGCCGATGATTACTGCGACTGCGCCGGCGACTGCCGAATACGCCAGGAAAGAGCTCAGACTGGTCGCCAGCCTTCTGCCCGTAGCCGCGGGGATCATAAGCAGCGCGCCCGCAAGCAGCGCTCCAAGGAACTTTAGGCTCAGAAGAATAGTAAGGCTGAACAGAAGCAGAAATTCAAGACTAAGACCGCTCAGATTGATACCACTGGCAGCCGCGATATCGGGAGAAAAGAGGGCAAGAGCCAAGTGATGTCTGCGAACCAGGACTATAGTGATCACGCCCGCAGCCGCAAAGCATCCCACAATGAATTCCAACAACCCAAGTGGCTGCATGCTCCCGAATAAGACTTCTTCGAGTTCCTCTCGCGGAGTGATAAGAGCGCCGACAGCAAGTGACGCAGCAAATACCACGCCGATTACGGCTTCCGTGGCAATTCCGGTTTTCTTTTCGACGCCCCAAACCAGCAGCGTGCCAATCAGGAGCGTGGAAGCTGCTCCGAGGACAGGATTTAGACGAAGCGCCAGCGCAATCCCGATGCCGGGAAGCGCCAGATGAGAAACCACGTCACTCGCCAGGCTCATTCTCTTCATCAGTGCAAATGATCCGACCAGCCCCGCGGCGATTGCCACCATTACGGCAGCAGCAAGCTCATAGATCTGGCCGGAGGTCAGTCTCATGGTTTATTTTCCAGATTGTGAGAATGGAACCGTAAAGGCGTACCAAACGAGGATTCAAGAACGTCTTGCCGAAGCATGTTCCTGGCAGTTCCAAAAGTCGCGACACCCCCATTGACACAGATGACATGGGTAGCCAGATGGCCCACGAGCGCGAGATCGTGCGACACAATAATAATGGTAGTGCCGCGCAACTTTCTTGTAGTTTCAAGCAATTGAAAAACGTGTTCTTCCGAGCCTTCATCCAGGCTGGCGGTCGGTTCGTCGACCAGCACCACGTCGGGAGCGCCCATCATTGCCATGGCTAGGAGCACCCGTTGCAATTGACCGCTGGAAAGCGCACCTAGACGCTGCTCAAGCAGGCTGCCAATCGCCGCCCAGGCCACTGCATCCCCGATATCGGCAGGCGTCATTTTTTGCACAAAGGCCTTAGCCGCCAGAATCTCCCGCACTCGCATGGGCAGGTTGGGGTCCGCAGACACTTTTTGCGGGACGTATCCTTGCCTTAAGCCCTGGGCCCAGCGGATACTGCCGGTATATGGCAGCAAGCCCAGAAGAGCCTTCACCAGTACTGTTTTTCCTGAGCCGTTAGGACCAATCACTGCCAAGCCCGAACCTTTCGGTATAGTGAAATTCGCATTCCGGATGATGCTACGGCCGCCAATTTCGATTGAGAGGCTAGAGACAGCGACAACGGGCTCCCCCTGAATTTGCTTCACATTGGGATTGACCGTCATTTCACTGGCGGTCGCCCCTGTTCGTTCGATGTCTGCCCGGTACTTCATCGGTTTTTTGCTGGTTGCTCAGCCTCCCCAAGACCTCCTAATTTTTATTCATAGTCGTAAAATGTCATGCCGAAATGACATTCTGGACACGAACTAACGCGACCAAGCCACTTGCGGCTGAGACGAACGGTTCAATCGCGATCGAATCTGGCGATGGGCGCGGTAAAGATTAGATTTGCTGGTTCCTGGGGGAATGCCGAGGATTCGAGCAATCTCATCGTGCTTATAACCGTCAACATCATGCAGCATTAATACCGCACGATATCCGGGACGAAGGGCCGAAACCGCCTGGCTGAGTAGCAGCCGATTATCGAGCTGCGGTGGGCCTGATGAGAGTAGTTCCTCAAATGACCATTGCTCCTTAACGCGACGGCTGATTTGGTTTTCCTCAGGATGACGCTTCTTCTTGCGGAAATGCATAAATACAATGTTTGTTGTCACCCGATGGAGCCAGGTACCGAATCGGGAATCGCCTCGAAAATCAGAGATTTTTTTCCACGCCTGAATGAATACATCCTGTCTCAAATCTTCGGCGGCGTCCGGGTCTTTAGTCAATCGCAGGCATCTGCTATAGACATTTTGGCTGTAATTGTCATAGAGCAGGCCAAACGCGCTTAGATCGCCAGCCCGCGCCCTTCCGACCACCTTTTTCTCGGTTTCCCCTGACCAATTCATGCAAGACTCCAGTCGTGAAGAACACCTTCTAGTTTTTCCGGCCCCCGTGATCACCCAAGCCAGCGACGTTGAGATATCCGTTGACAGTTTGTGCCAATCATTGCCATTTCACTGTGATCCTTATCACTGAGGATCTCTCGCTTGAGGAGCAAAATGAAAAGTGGACAGTGAGCAAATCCGGCAGCTTTCATGGAACGAGCCCGGAACCACAAGAGCCTAACTTTCAATAGGTTAGCTACAAGGGGAGTTCACGATGAGTTCTTCCACAAATATTACCGTCAATGCGGAGGTACGGCTACCGCTGACCAAGTTGCAGAACAAGGAACCGCAGCGCACTCAAAACATTGGAGGACAGCTTTTCTGGGAGTGGACGAAACTACGCAAAATCGCTTTGCGTCAGATCGACAAGTTTATTGATCTGGTCCCGGTTGTGCTGCGTGATGAAGATCTGACCGCCGCCAATCGTATGCGCGTGTATTGCCGGAGACTCGAGGAGGTACTGGATATAATCTATGTTAAGCCGCGGCCACGCCATATCAAGAAGCTTCGCCGCCGCCTGAAATTGTGCAGGCGAACACTGGGAAAGCTTCGCAATTGTGACGCTCTGCTTGCAGCGGCGGACAATTCTATTGTGACTCAAGGCCCGGACAGCCAAGCGTGGCAGGCCCTGAGAGCGCATCTGCAATCGGTTCGGGCGCAGACGGCCGTTAAATCTTTGGAAAAGCTTGGACGCGTCAACCTGTTAGTCCCTTATCTGCGGCTGAAGCGCGATTTTGCATTGGGCCCGGAGGAGGCCGCAAACAATGGACATGGGAACGGGACCGATGTGCCTCCGCAGGTGGCCGTCATTTATATGCGTATTGTCCGGTCACTGGACAGGCATTGGCGCGAGTTTACCGACGCGGTAGAGAGGTCACACCATGATCCCTGCGAACATGTCATCCATGGTATTCGAATTGCCGCCAAGCGGCTACGCTATCTCGCTGAGGTAATGAACAAATTGCATATCGCGGGAACCATTGACGCGTTGAACTGGCTAAAAACTCTCCAGAGCACCATTGGTATTTGGCACGATCTTGAGATCATGGAAAGAATGCTATGTGAGGTTGTTCAAAGGAAAGCGTTCCACGAGGACGAAGTAATGGTCGGCCAGGTTGATCATCTTATCCGTCACAATCGTGAAATAAAGAAAGCCTCAACCAAGGCGTTTTTTCAGATGACGCGCCACTCACGAGATTACCGACTGGTAAAACACTGGGTTTCTGACGTACTTGCAATGCACGCAGACAAGATAGCCCGGCACTGAGACAACAGGCCGGGAACCGACAACTGCCGTCGATCTTGTCCACACGTTGCAGCACAGCTATCGCCAAAAGCAACGGCCCCACCAAGTGCGCTTTTGAGATTAGTCGTCGCAGGACGCTCCCCTTGCGGGCAGAGAAATTGAGTTCCTAAGTATGTCCACGACCATGTCTGCTTCTACGTCGAGAACGATGAGGTCCTTATTTACAATCCGGTACTCCAATTCCGGTGGGAGCCGGGGAACATGAAGCAGGATGGTTGGAGGCATGGGGTTATATTCCCAGGTCGCGGGGTAAACATCATTTGGCCGCAGCTTCTGGTCGTCTTGCGATATGCAGACCATGTTGTCAAGGATGCCTTCAGAGTCTTTCTGATAGGCTGCTGCCAGGGAACGTTCAAAATACGCACTCACTTCTGGGGTAAATATGTCGCCTTCGCGCGCATTTTTACGCAGCGCGCTTATGTGGTGTGCCATTGCGCGCTGACGCTGCTGGATCTTTCTGATGGACCCCGTAGGCTTGAGATGAGCAAGATGAAACGTGTCTTCAGCTTTGTGATGCAGCCGCACATAGCCTTGCACGCGCTCATTGAAAATGTGCAGAGCATGAGCATCACGCCGGTGCTCCTGCTTTTCATCCGTACCCATGTAACAGCCCAGGCCTGTGAGTACCGCAATGATGACCGAAGCAATATAAGGACCTTTACGCAGCCGTTTTCCTGTTTTCATAACTGCTCACTATTCCAATCGAAGAAAATCCTTCGATCAACGCTATCAATCCAGACGAGCTGACGGACTCTGAAGGCTCACGAGTTCATTGATCTTGTCTCGGACCTTGCGGCTAAACCCATCGATTTCCGCATCGGAGAACCCGCCCGCTCGAAAAGCCTCGCGTATCTGTTGGTCAGATAGTTTGGCCAGGTAGCCGCCAATCCAGATGGCATTGGCGCGTGGAATACGTTTGAAGTGCCAAAAATCTATATATTCGGGGCCAGCATTCTTGATCAAAGGCAATGCCTGATAGTCGGATAGATTTCCCTTGGTGCGAAAGATTGTGAGGCCTGCTTTTCCAAAACTTGCTCCCACGTCGGCGGCGACATATCGTTGCTCAACGCCATTCACGTCATAGACATGCTGCTGCACCATCTTTAGGTCGGTGTTACAGATGATTTCCATCATGATCTTCAGACCATCAAGCTCTTTTGTTCCAACAAATGGATTGTTGTCCCATGACCAGTCAGCAACCTGGTGCTCGCCCTTGTTGTGGCGCTTTAGCCGGACTCCATTGATCTTGTTGTTTTTGATCAGGTCCTCGCCGCGAGTGAGAGGCATTTTGCCGCTTACCTTCAGCTCAGGCAGGTAATAGTCCTCATTGGTGAAGTATCCAACCGCCCAGATCAGCCGGGTGGCGGCCGTCTCTGGCTTGGCTTCATTGCCCATCTTGACCCCCCAGCGAATGCCAGACTTGTCGCGAACATCGAACTTGGGATTTACGCCATTATGCTTTTCTTTAATGAATGAAAGCTTGCCCTTCGGCATGTGTTCCGGGCCGCCTTGTCCGTAAAACAGATCTCGCGACTTGATGTCCACTGGCTCGCGCCAAAGCACGGCAGGCGCGCTCCCAAGCTTAGGGACGGGGCCTTTATCGCAATTGCTTTTCTTTCCACCCGCAGCCAGAGAACTCAAGGCACAAGCAAGAAGAAGTATGGGGAGTGCCCTGATCAAAGTTTTCCTGTTGCTCAACATGATTACTACTCCATTCTTGGTTCAACTGACTTCACACGTAACTCCGCCCAGCAGCGGATTGGCTTCCGTTTCTTTTTCCTGGTCTTCTTTTTGCGATTGCAACTGGTAGAACTGCGCATACAGCCCGCCGGCAGCGAGCAATTCCTGGTGGTTTCCCCGCTGCGCAATCGCGCCATCCTGCAACACGAAAATAACGTCTGCCTTCTGAATGGTGGCCAGCCGATGGGCAACCATGATGGTGGTCCTGTTTTCCATGAGATGAGCAAGTCCTTCCAAAACCAGCTTTTCTGAGGCGGCATCGAGTCCGGTGGAAGGCTCGTCAAGCAGCAGGATTGGACTGTTCCGAATGATGGCGCGAGCGATGGCGATCCGCTGGCGCTGCCCGCCGGAAAGAGTCACGCCGCGTTCTCCAATCATCGTGTTGTAACCATCCGGCAAGCGGTCGATAAATTCGTCCGCGTTGGCAAGGCACGCAGCCTTCACAATGTCGCTCTGCGTGGCTTCCGGCTTGCCATAGGCGATGTTTTGCCAAATGGGAGCGCGAAAGAGCAGTGTTTCCTGCAAGACAAGACTCATTTGTTGCCGTACTGTTTTGCGTTGGTACTTGCGCACATCCACGCCGTCAATTTTGACCGCTCCGGATGCCGGATCGTAGAAGCGCGGAATAAGGCTGATCAACGTACTCTTTCCAGATCCTGTGGCGCCCACCAATGCAGCCATTTGTCCTGGCTGTACTCTGAGGTTTACGTCTTTCAGCACCATGCGATCTGGCAGGTAGCCGAAATTCACGTGTTCCAGTTCAATTTCACCCTGGAAGTCAGGTGCGGGTTGGGCACCGGGCAAATCTCGTACCTGAAGATCAATGGCGAGGAAATCTTTGATCCGCTCCCAGCCGATCAGCGCTCTGGAGTAGGTGTCTGACATTTTCGAAAGTTCGCGTATCGGCTTGTACATCTTGCCCAGGTACAGAAAGAAAACGACCAAAACGCCCGGAGTCAGGGCACCGCTTAAAACCTGTCTTGATCCGAACCACAGCACCAGAGCGGTGCCGCAGGCCACAATGATTTCCACTGCCGGCGAGAGCTTGGCTTTGACATCGCGCGCCTTGAGTGCCAGATCCACACTTTCAATGCTCTCGTCTTCGAAGCGCTTTTGCTCATACTCTTCACGACCAAAAGCTTTCACAATCCGAATTGAGGACAACACCTCCTGCAGAGTCGAGACCATCTCGGCTTCTTTTTTGCGCAATGCGCGTGAAGCCGTCTTAATGCGCTTGGTGAACGTGTAAACGACAAGAAACAGGGCCGGGAGCACAGATAGCGCGACCAGCGTGAAACGCCAGTCCAGATACATCATGATCCCAATCATGCCGAGCAGGGTCAGCGTGTAATACAAAGCATCCAGGATGCCAGAGCTGACGGCGCTCTGGATGGAGTCAATATCGTTGGTTACCGTGCTGATGACTTCTCCTGTCCGCTTGTTATCGTGGTAGGACATGGAGAGCCGCTGGACATGCCAATAAAAAGTCCGTCGCAGTCCATGCATTACCTGCTGACCTACCTCGGTAATGGTGCGCTTTTCCACATAGGTGCCAATGGCTCCAATCGCGGCGATTGCAATGACGGCCAGTGCAGTGAATTTGAGAATCGCAAGGCTATCGCTGCCCAAAGTGATCACGATCAGGCGCGACAGCCAATCTGGAGATTTCTTGGTGTGGAGAACGCTATCAAGCACAACCTTGAGCGGCCAGGGCTCCAGAAGTCCGGCAAGAGTTTCGGCGGCAACAGCTAACAGCCCAATGAACAGTCCTTTCCAGTGCGGTTGCAAAATATGTGCCACGGTGAAATCTTTTTCAAGCTCGCGCTGCGTCAATTCTTTGTAGTGATCTGACATGCCGCAATCTCGCCACCATGCTGTTGCATCCTTTGTAGTCCAACCCCGACCAATGCTTCCGTGATGAGTGTCACATCCTGAGCCGACTGTCTCCCCTCGCCACTGGTACTTCTGACAGATCTTGTCACTCAAGGCTGTGACCAGGCGCACAGTGTTAAGGCGCGATGCTTTAGTAATGTCATGGTGAAACACATTAGTGAAGATTGCCCTGATGGTAGAGCTCATCGTCGGAGACAGGGCACTCTCGAGGAGGAGCAATGAAATCCCTACTGTTCCGACGTTTATTCGTTCTATTAACCGTGGTTGCGATTAGCGCGTCCATGGCTTTTGCGGAAAAGCCAGAGAACGCCAAAATTCGGGTGAACGTTACTCCGAGTGAAGCATACATTTTCATCGATGGGCAGCCTTACGCCCACCGCAGCCATACTCTCAGGCTCGCTCCTGGAGAGTACACAATCGGCGTTTACAACTATGGCTTTACGCCACAGGTTCAGAAGCTCACCTTGAAAGCAGGTGACAATCCGGAGATCAATGCAAGATTGGTTGAAGTTCCGGGAATGGTTACTGGCCCCTGGGGACGCATTCAGATCGAAGGCAATGTCAACGATAAGGCGGCAGTATTTCTCAACGGCACGACCGCGGATTATTTCGTTGGCCATATCGACGAGATGAACAACAGTGTTCTGGCCAAGCAGCGCCTGATTGTTCCTGTGGGCACTTATCAACTGATCCTGGTTAACCCGAAAGAAACTACACCTTTCTTCAACGGCCAGGTTGAGGTTCGTGCCAATGAGAGAGTGATTGTCGACGTTGCCACAAAAGAGAACACACGCACCTACAAGCCGTGGAAAAGAGGCGAAGATCATGAGCCGTTTAAACGGTTTGAGGCAGGCACCAGAACTGCCGATATCGCCGTCGCTCCGGTAAAAGCCAACATCGGATTGGACAAGACCCAGATTGCCTGTGGTGATTATGTCCAGTTGGGTTGGACTTCATCTGAAGCAGCCGATGTGGTAATCACTGAAAATGGCAAGCCAATGTCCGACACCGGTCTAAAGGGCGAACAGAAACTGCGGCCATTGAAGACCACCACCTATGAACTCCGCGCAACCGGTCCGGGCGGAATCGTTACGCAAAGTACCACGGTCAACGTGGATACCACCGTAAAGACTTCCTTGACCGCTACACCGGCTGATGTCACGTTCAATAAAGTGGGAGACAAAGTAGTTGAACCAGGCTCTTCCAACCTCGCGTGGACTGCTGCCAATGCCGATCAGGTGCGCATTGATCCCATTGGACTAGTAACCGGCGCAAACGGCAGCGAGCCTTTAACATTGGTTCCATCGCAGACTGGACTTGGAGTTGTTGATGAGACCAAAACCTACACCATCACTGCCACTAACATTTGCGGTGGCTCCGATACGCAAACGGCTTCAGTACATCTGACGGGGGCGATTGAGCCGGAAACGACAGCCGAGGTCAAGCTGCCACAGACCGCCTCTCCGCTGCCGCTCTTTGGACTGCTGGGGCTTGGCTCCGTACTCACTGGACTTGGCATCCGTCGATTCCGTAAAGGACGTTGAACCACTTAAAGCCCACCGCCTCGGGCTTGTCAGATCCACCAGATTCAATCTGGTGGGTCTTTTTTTGGCTGTCACCTCGTGCGAAGCGGGGCCACACAATGCCTTTGGGTTGCCGTGATCCACGTCACGGTAGCCGTTAGTCGCGTTCCTCTATATTGCTAATCATAAAATTCTTTCTTTTCTGCGAAGGAGTTAGGCGGCTTGTGCCAGCAAATGGCTCACCGTGGCATGGCGCGCCGCGAGCACAGCATTGATGATTTGTCGTCCCTTTTCCGTCACT
>JBAVUZ010000330.1:0-3690 GCA_049697035.1 Candidatus Angelobacter sp.
GGAGCGCCGGTGGCCACGCCGCTCAAGTGGGATGAGGTCGTGCCTGGTCTGAAGCCGCAACAATTTCACATCGCCAACGTGTTGCGACGGTTTGAAAGAGTAGGCGATCTTTTTGCTGGCGTGCTCATCAAGCCGCAGGAGTTGGAACCGGCGCTGGAGAAGCTGAGCGCGGCGATGGGATAGTTAGAAAACCCTTACCGCGGATCAACCATGCATGGGGCGATGGCCCCGCCCTGAGTGATGAAAAAGGACGACGCGGATCGGAGCGCGACCTTCCCGATGTCGATCTGGATGCAATCAATGTTTCTTTGCGGCTCCTGCCTCCTGCGCCTTGTCGCTGAAATATCCGGCGTGGTCGGTGGTCAGTCCCGCCGCGCCCTGTTGCAAGGCGGCGCGGAGGTCTGGCGGAACCGGGGTCTTTGCCAGCGTGTGCTGTTTCACCAGAACGTAAACTGTCTCGGCGGTGACAATGAGTCGTTCATCGCCCGCGATGCGAAACTCAGCTCCCAGAACGAATGACGTGTTGCCCAGATTCCTGGCATAAACCGAGACCTCCAGTACCTGATCAAAGCGCGCCGGAGCCTCCCATTCGATGGTCTGTTTCACCAATTGAAAGTCGAGTTCGCCGCTGAAAAGCTGCTCGCCATAGCCGAGCGCCCGCAGGAATTCGGTGGTGGCCAAGTCGACGTATTCGGCATAGCGGGCGTTGAAGACGACCTTTTGCGCGTCGCATTCACCGTACCGTACGCGGAGATAGTAGCGGAAGGGCGTGAGCATTTTGCGTGTGAATGATTTTAAATGATTTTTGCTCAGCGAAATCCTGCTTGTGCTTTTCAAGAGCCCAGTAACGGGCTCCGTCATCCAGGCAATCCAGTGCGGGCAACATTCCGCGAAAAAGACCATTGATCTTATTCGCTATTGTTTTGTAGGAGAATATACGGTAAACTGCACGATGAAAACAGCTACAAAGTGGAAGGTAATGAGCTATGGAAATTAAGTTTTCGATGAAAATTAAGAAGGACGGGAAGACCGTCCAGATGCTGATGTTATGCACGGAGTGCGGGGGAGAGCTGGAGATGGCGGCAGGCGCGACGACTGTCCGGTTCCGGTGCCGTAAGCATGGTGAATTGGGAACGCTTACGGCGGAGGAATTTGCTGACGGCTTGCGGCAAGCCCAGGAGAAAGCTGCCCAACAGTATGGCCTGGGGAAGCCGGTCCGAATCAAGGTGGGACCAGCGGAGCCGACGGTCAACTAGAAGTGATGGAAATGAACACAACAATTTGCGAGCCGGTTAATGGTGATGAAGCAGCTGAGCGGCAGCATGCGAAAGCCCACGAACCTGATATAAATCATCTGATGTTCGCCTCACGCACGAACTGGAACCTGAAACCAAACCGGCTGGCCGAAGCGCTGGAGCAGCACAAATCGAGCGGCCGACGACTGCTTGATCTAAGCGCGTCGAATCCTACCGAATGTGGATTCAAATATGATGCGCCAGCGATCATGCGCTCACTCTGCGCGCCTGCGTCGCTGCAGTATCGTCCTGATCCAAAAGGCTTGAAGTCCGCGCGGCAGGCCGTAAGTGATTACTATGCCGAGCGCGGTGAAAGCGTATCGGTCGACGATATGATCCTTACAGCGAGCACGAGTGAGGCTTACTCTTTCATCTTTCGACTGCTCTGCAATCCCGGCGACGAACTTCTTATCCCCACGCCAGGCTATCCGTTGTTTGATTTTCTGGCGGACGTGAATGATATAAGGCTGGTTCGCTATCCTCTTTTCTATGACCACGGCTGGCACATCGACATACATGCTCTAAAGCAGGCCATCACGGCGCGTACACGGGGAATCATTGTCGTTCATCCCAATAACCCTACGGGACATTTCACCAGATCGGGAGAAATTGCGGAGCTCAACCAGATATGCTTTGCCAACCAAATGGCGATCATCGCGGATGAAGTGTTTCTTGATTTCACTCTGGGCTCGGCGCAAAAGAGCTTTGTAGCGAACCCCCGCGCGCTGACGTTCACCATGAGCGGCATCTCCAAAATTTCCGGCTTGCCGCAGATGAAATTTGCATGGCTTGCTGTCAGCGGACCGGAAGCAGAAAAAAGGGAAGCGCTAGCTAGATTGGAGATGATCGCGGATACGTATCTTTCACTGAATGCTCCCATTCAGTTGGCCGCGCCCGTCTTGTTGCAGCAGCGGAAAAAGTTTCAAGAGCAGTTGATGGCGCGTGTGCACGCGAACCTTGCAGAGCTAGATGTGCAACTTGCGGACAATCAGCACCTGAGCCGGCTGGTTGTTGAGGGCGGCTGGTATGCGGTGCTTCGCATTCCAGCAACGCGTCCGGATGAAGAGTTGGCGATTGAGTTGCTGCAGAAGCATGATGTATACGTGCACCCGGGACACTTTTATGATTTCGAGGGCGACGGTTACCTTGTCGTCAGCATGATTACTCCGGAGCAGGACTTCAGCGAGGGCATTCGCCGGGTGCTATCTGCTTTTTCTGAAAACCCGAATTCCGGAGGCGGGTGAAGATCCCTAGCCCTCGCAAGACCAACCGGAGTTCGGTCCTCAAGGCCAGATCGCTCCCAGATGCGCGTATAACCCCTTTGCCTGGCCAACATAATCAATGTCTGATAACAGATATTATGTAAACTGTTGTCAGTGTTGTGATTTCTGCGTCTGTCCAAGGCTCATAAGGATAAGAAAGGCCATCCTTTCCTTGCTACTGAATCGGCTCTTCCCCGCGCAGAATAGCCTTCAAATCTGATCGAAACCGTTCCAGCGTGGCAATTCGCTCAGGCGTGGCTTCAATCATTTCCTGTTTATGGACGAACACCTTGCGGCCGCCTCGCTCCACCAGCGGACCGAGACTTTCTCCCATGCGCCAGCCGACATTACCGAGAAGCTGCAAGCCGTCTGGCCCGGGGACAAGAAATGCCAGGCAGCCATCGCGCAGGACTCCCACGGCCTTGGGAAAGCGCTCAAAGGTTTGCAGGTCAAAGCCGGCGAGGTAGAGGCGCTGGAGTTGGTGTTCGGGATCAGGCATGAAAAGAATTGAGCCGGGAATTTACGCGAATAACACGAATTAACCTCTCAAATTAGAATTATTCGGATTCGCGAGATTCGCGTTTATTCGTGGCCAAAAAGGCCTCTACATCTTGTAGTGGCCCAGATCCTCGTCATTCAGCCCTTCCAGCCACTTACGCAGATCGTCAGAAGAGATTTTGTCAGCAGCGGTGCTTGCCACCTTGGAAGTCTTGAGTACTTCATCCTCAACATAAATGGGGCAATCCAGGCGCAAAGCCAGCGCCAGCGCGTCTGAGGGGCGGGAATCAATGCTGATGACTCTTCCCTCCCGTTCCATCCAGATTACGGCGAAAAATGTATCGTCGCGCAGTTCATTCACCACAATTTTGTGGACATGCGTATCCAGGCCGATCAGCAGGTTCTTGATCAGATCATGCGTCATGGGGCGTGGCGTGCTGACTTTTTCGATCTCCAGAGCGATGGCATTGGCTTCATAAACACCGACCCAGATCGGCAGGACCGTATCACTGCCGACGTCTTTTAGGACGACGATGGGCATGTTGGTCACAGGATCCATCATCAAGCCGCGAATTTTCATTTCCACTTCCATGTCGCTTCGCTCCAAACCGCTAAGGGCCGACGTTCACGCCATT
>JBAVUZ010000331.1:0-2017 GCA_049697035.1 Candidatus Angelobacter sp.
CCGGCCGCCTGCACTGGAGCCAGAAGAAGAAGACCGCCGACGGCCGCCGCACCCTTGCCGCCTTTGACTTCGACAACGGCACGCTCACGCTGACTGAGGCCGGAACACGCAAACGCGCATCGCTGCACCTCGTCCGCGGAGAAGCGGGCCTGGCTGCGCTCGACCCCGGCGGCGTGGATGTCTTTGGCATTTCGCTCGACCAGTTCAGCGTCGTGCTAACCTCGGCCAATCACACCCTGAAGCGCGCTCTCACGGATCCGCAGCTGTTCAGCGGAATCGGCAACGCCTATTCCGACGAGATTCTCTTTCACGCGCAGCTCTCCCCCGTGCTGCTGACGCAGCGCATGAAGCCCCAGGAGATCGAACGCCTTTACGAGGCCACGAAGCAAACGCTGACGCAATGGACGGAGAATCTTCGCAGGGAGTCGGGCGCAAAGTTTCCTGAGAAAGTTACCGCGTTTCGCGAAGATATGGCTGTACACGGCCGCTATGGCAAACCCTGTCCCCGATGCGACGCCAAGATCCAGCGTATCCGCTATGCGTCAAACGAGACGGACTATTGCCCGCACTGCCAGACCGGTGGAAAGCTGCTGGCCGATCGCTCTCTCAGCCGCCTGCTCCGCCAGGACTGGCCCCGCACGCCGGAAGAACTGGAAGAGCGCCGCCGGGCCTAGCCGCCTGCGCGCGCTTTAGGATCGTCGGCAAGAAAAAGTGTTTCCGTCAGCTTGGCCACCAGCGTTTCTTTTTCTCCGTTGCCGGCATATACCAGGGCTTCCGCCACGATCACGGTCTTCCCCGCGCGCAGCACTGAAGCTGTGCAGCGCAACCGGTCGCCCAGTGCCGGACGCAGATAGTTGATCTTGAATTCCACTGTCAAGACGTCTTTGTCCCCGGAAACAGAACGCGCCGCGCCGCCGGCCGTGTGGTCGGCCATGGTGGCAATCACGCCGCCATGAATGAAGCCGTGCTGCTGCCGCAACCGCTCCTGCACCACCAGGCTGGTTTCGCAGACGCCGTCGGACACTTTGTCCAGCCGGATGTTCAGATCGCGTATGAAATTCGCCTGATAGAAAATACTTTGGACGCTCTCCGTTCCCAGGTCTCCCGGCTTCATGCGGTCACTCTTTCGTTTTATTCTTGAAGGTGCCATGCTTGCCTTCGCCCAACGTAAACCTATGCGCGCCTGCTCGCGATTCACCCGAGGCGAGCACCCGCAATCCGTGCTTCAGTTCATTGCGCCGCGCGTTCCCTGGCGAGAGCGACCACTGCTCATAGACTGACATGCGATCGGCGCGCAATCCATGCTGGGGAAATGCCGATAGCTGATGTGCCAGTTCCAGCGCGACTGCGAGCGCCTTGCCCGGATCAACTAATCTGTTGACCAGTCCAATCTGCAAAGCTTCTTCACCGGAGACGCTACGGCCCGTAAGGATCAGGTCAAGCGCGCGGCCCTGGCCGATCATCCGTGGCAGGCGTACCGTCCCCAGGTCGATCAGAGGAACGCCAAAGCGCCGATTGAACACGCCGAAGACCGCGTCCCGCGCGGCAACGCGCAGATCACACCACAACGCCAGCTCCAGCCCTCCGGCTACGGCGTGGCCTTCCACGGCCGCGATGACCGGCTTGCTCAACTGCAACCACGTTGGCCCCATCGGCCCAGGACCATTTTCTTCGATGGCTGTCCGGCGTCCTTCGGCCACTTCGCGCAGATCGGCTCCGGCACAGAACGTTCCTCCGGCTGCGGTCAGCACCGCCGCGCACAGCGCGTCGTCGGCTTCAAATTCCTTGAACGCGCTGGCCAGCGCAGCCGCCGTAGCTGAATCCACGGCATTGCGCACTTCAGGACGATTGATCGTGACCGTCAGCACTTTGACGTCTCGCGCAGTGATAACTGAGTTAGCCGACATGAACTCTCTTTCCAAAAATCCGCGTCTATCCGCGAAAATCCGCGGTAAATGTTTTTCTGAACTATCCCCGCACCGCCGCGACGTTGGTCCGCGCCAACTCCGCCGCCACG
>JBAVUZ010000332.1:0-4435 GCA_049697035.1 Candidatus Angelobacter sp.
GCTCGCTTGGTGCACATCCAGCCCAATATATTTAAGCTTGCTCATGAGGGTGTTCCTTCCTTTCGTCGTTGGCGCTTAAGCACACCAAGACTACTTGGAAAGGGGCGCCCTCTTATAATGCGTGGGTTCGATTCTGTCCGCGCTACACTGACTGTCTTTCGATTTCGCGTCCACGCCAGGACAAGTGTCAGGGCACGAGTTTACTCGTGCCGCAGAGACGCAAAATAACGATCCTTCCTTGCGGCGCAGCCCCGGGGTCCCCGACGAGCCCATTTTTGGCTCGGTGGGGTGGAGATCGTCGCGCAGTTGCTCCCAGCAAACCCGGGGGTCCCCAGCACGCGCGGTTTTCGCGCGTTGGGATGGAAACCCGGTGTTGGTTTTGCTGGGACGAAAACCAGCGAAGCGCGCACTTTAAAAAATAGCCGCTCGCTTTACTTTATTCGTCTCACAATTACCCTGCCGGGTGCCCCATCTATCCCTAACCATACGGCGGGTGAAAATATCCTCAGCTCTCCCATTCGGATCGTTCGCGAAAGCGCGTCCACGCCAGGACAAATGTGAGGCACGACTTAGCGTCTATCTTCTGCCATATCATGGGCTTTACCGGATCTGCGGCCAGACCAATCCCTGCGACATGACCGATCCGGTTCCCTTTTGGGAGTGATTACCTTCGTACTTCTACCTTCAAGCAAATTTCTAGATTGTTAGCGGGAGAGGTTATACATTTGTGCCCATGCCGCATAAGTACCTCTTGAAAGAATTTGAGGAGCTCGCCCGATCGGCGGCCGAGCCTGACGCCATGATGCAGCGCGTTTCGGAGCGTGTTCACCTGCATATTCCCCGCTATAACTGGGTTGGGTTCTACCTGGTCGACAAGAACGATTCTTCCGCTCTGGTCCTTGGCCCCCACACGGGCAGCTTTACTCCAAAGGCAAAAATTTCCTGGAATGAAGGTTTATGCGGCGCCGCCGCCGCAACCCGCCGGGTTGTTGTGGCCGATAACGTTGCCGAAGACCCGCGCTATATTCAGGCTTCTGACCTGGTGAAATCGCAAATATCGGTCCCTATCATGGCTGGCAACAAGATCGTCGCCATCTTTAATGTGGAAAGCTACTTCCATGGCGCTTTCAAAGCCGCTCAGGAGCGCGAGTTCCTGGACGCCTGCGCAAAAATCGTGAGCAGATGCTTTGCCCGCACAACGGCCGCTGACATGGTGCACGCCTAGGAAGTCCTGTCGCAGAACTTTCCTTCTTGTCCTCTGCGATGGTCTGCTTTGGCGAATCGCTAATTGCTAATTGCTAATTGCTTTCAATGCGTCGCGATGTATCCGTGCTCCACGCCTGCATGATCAAAATAGTCGCCCACAATAATGCCCAGCACATTGATGCCGTTGCCATCCGTCGATGCGGCCCCGGGAAAATCCAGTTGAGAAAAAACGCCGCGCTGGTCAAAGAAGCCGTGGCCGTTTCCATCTGCGTCAGTAAAACTGCCCACCACAAAACCCAGGGCGTTGATGCCGAACGCCTCTGAACTGGTTGAGCCCGGAAAATCAAGCTGTGTGAAGATGCCTCTGCGCAGCGTGAAGGCATGCGTCACGCCGGCGGCGTTGGTGAACAGTCCCACAATCTCATCGCGGTTGTTAATGGCGACTGGGATTGTATTGTGCCCGCCGGGAAAATCAAATGTGGTGAAAGTCTCGCGGCGTTTCACAAAAGCGTGTATCTGCCCGGCGGCATCGGTGAATGAACCAACCAGCGTTCCCGGATCATTGATGCCTTCGCCGTTGGTGGACGTGCTGCCGGGAACGTCAAAGCGTGTGAGATGATCTGCAGGGCCTACCAGGCCATGCTGCACTCCGGCCGCATCCAGGAATGAGCCGGTAATCACCCCGGAGTTGTTGATGTTGACGGTGCGCGTTGCGCTTGCGCCGGGAAAATCGATTTGCGTGAACGAACCGTTCTCAAAGAGCCAGCCGTGCTGCCGGCCCACTGCGTCAAAAAAGAATCCAATGATCTGTCCCTGGGCATTGATGTCGTCCGCTTCGGTCGAAATGCTTCCCGGAGGATCCAGTTGCGTGAACGTGAAAGTAGTTTGTGCGCTGGCGGAAGCGCTGCTAAAACCGAGGGCAATAGCAACAATCGCGAAATAAATTTTGCGTACTTTCATTGTCTTACTCTCCTGCAATTGCCTATGGTAGCCACCTGCGCAGCGTGAAAGCATGAAAGCAAGGTGAATAAGAAAAATCTAATTGCCAGAATGGGAAAAGAGAGCGGAGGGCCTCTTGTGGCAATAGAGATTCCTCGCTCCGCTCGGGATAAAAAAGGCTACTCGCTGGTAAAGTAATCCACCGCCACGGGGCTTTCAAACAGTGAATAATCGCGCGTCACAATCGTGATGCCGGTTTCGGTCACGATGTAGTTCTTTGCGTCCTCTTCAGGATCAAAGCCGATCACCGTTCCTTCCGGCAGATGCACGTCGCGGTCAATAATCGCGCGGCGGATCTTGCAGTGCCTGCCGATGTTCACGTGAGAAAAGATGATGCTGGCATCCACTTCAGTGTAGGAGTTCACGCGCACGTCTGGAGAGAGCACGCAGTTGCGCACATAGCCGCCGGAAAGAATGCTCCCCGGGCAAACAATGGAATCAATGGCCATGCCGGTGCGTCCGGGCTCGCCAAAGACAAATTTGGCCGGCGGATATTGCCGCTGGTGCGTGCGGATGGGCCAGTGCTTGTCATACAAGTTGAAGACCGGCGAGACCGAGACCAGGTCCATGTTGGCTTCATAATAGGCTTCAATGGTGCCCACGTCGCGCCAGTACTGCGCTTCCTTCATGTTCTCGTCGATAAAATTGAAGGAAAAAAGTTTGTACTGCTCAAGGATCTTGGGCAGGATGTCTTTGCCAAAGTCGTGCGATGAGTTGGGGTCTTCCGCGTCTTTCAGCAGCACGGGCAGAAGCACGTCAGTATTAAAAATGTAAACGCCCATCGATCCCGACACCATCTCCGGGTTGTAAGGCGAGCGCAGCTTGGTTTGCTTGGGCTTCTCTTCAAAGCCGGTGATGCGCCCGGAGCGGTCAATATCCACAATGCCAAAGTGATAGCACTCGCTGGGGTCGATCAGGATCGTGGCCAAAGTCACGTCCGCGCCGGTGGACTTGTGATGGTCAAGCATCAGCTGATAATTCATCTTGTAAATGTGGTCCCCGGAGAGGATCAGCACATGCTTTGATTGCTCAGAGCCAATGGAATAAATGTTCTGGTAAACGGCGTCAGCGGTGCCAAGGTACCAGCTATCGCTCACGCGCTTCATCGGCGGCAGGACCTCGATAAACTCGCCCAGTTCGCGCGCCACCACTGAGCCCCAGCCTTCACGGATGTGCCGGTTCAGACTCAACGCTTTGTATTGCGTAAGGATGTAGACCTTGCGCAGGTCTGAATTGATGCAGTTGGAAAGCGTGATATCAATAATGCGATAGTTGCCGCCAAAGGTTACCGCTGGCTTGGCGCGGTCGCGCGTAAGTGGATAGAGGCGTTCTCCGGCGCCGCCGGCGAGTAATACTCCAAGTGTGTCCTTCATAGTTTTTCGCGGACCATTTTTTGCGGGACAGCCGGGGAACTCTGGGACACCAAAATCTGGAAACATCCAAATCTTAGGCGCCAAAATTTCATGCTAGCAGAAAAAAGAAAAACCGGCGCAGCAGCTCGCCTGATCGCCGGGGCGTATACAGAAAACTTTTGAGCTAAGCAGCGTCGTCCGTGGAGATGCGCAGAGACTTCAGGAAGCGCACATCGTGGGCGTTGATGCTGAACTCAGGTTCAGCATTCTTTTTGCGCGAGCTCACCAGCTGTGGCGCCGACGCCTCCTCGTCATGCTTGTTGAAGCCTATGGTGGCTTCAAGCACCAGAAAGACGTCAAACCCTTCGTCTTTTATTCTGGCTATCACCTGCGCGATCTGCTCAGATTCAGAAAGAGACACGTTGATGGCCTCTCCCAGCTCTTTCATTAGATGCTTTAGTCGTGGATTCACGCGAACTCCTTGGGACTGCTTAAATTAGATGCCCGCCGCGTTACCAGCGTTTTATTCTTTCCGCTCGATTGCGGCAATTTTCGCGCTACAATACCCGAAATGGCACAAATTTCCGCGGTAAAAAATGCTCTGCAAAGCGTTGTAAAGAAAGACCGCCTGCTCAACGCGGTCTTTGCCGGCGGAAAATCGTTTGTCGTCTCCGTAAGCCGCACGTTTTACGCCTTTTATCTGCAGACCACCGGATTGATCTTCCTAATGTTTACCGGCTACGGAGTATGGAACCTGTACCACCATTACCGTCTGGACCACTTTGCGGATCGCATGCGCCTTTGGATTGTGGCTCCCGTAACTTTGATTCTGGCATGTTTTACGGTGCACTCCTTCATTAAAGCCAGCCGCACACTCA
>JBAVUZ010000333.1:0-1629 GCA_049697035.1 Candidatus Angelobacter sp.
CCATGTATCCCGTACCCAGATGGACGTTGAAAAGATGGACAATCTTTCCCGGCGCAATTTCAAGGTCGCAGCGAATACAGCCACGGGCCTCACGGCGAGAGGCCGTCAGATCGTAAACGCGGACTTCACGCACGGGAAAGCGGCTGAGGACCACGTTGCCATAGATAGCGCCACGCAGTTTGCGCGTCTCACCAATGCGATAGTCATAGCCGGCGGCATCGGCCAGATACTGCGCCTGGTTCTGCTCTTTGCGTCCGCCCTTGAGGCTTACCACTTCCTGTAGGGCGATTATGTCCGCTTCAAGTTCGTTCAGAACTTCAGCAACTCTGGACGGGCGAATGCGTCCATCAATGCCACGGCATTTGTGAGTGTTATACGTGGCTACCCGAAAGCGAGGTTGTTCTTTCATTGCTGCAGTTGTTCTGAGGATAACCCTTGTCACTGCTCGCGAGCAATCAACCAGCGGCGCGTTTCGGAACCGAAGGTGCTCGCCCGGCCGTCTACTATTAGAACCGCCGCTACAAGAACGCGCGCTATTAGAATGAATGTGTGCCAACTCTCAGCAAACGTCCCGCGGCAAAGCCGCGCACATCGTCCAAGCCGCAAATTCTTACAGCGGCAAACCTCGCTCATATTTCTTGGCTGGTGCACGGATTCACCATGCGTCCCGGCGGCTTCACCACCAGCTATGGCGGACGAACGCTGAACGTCGGCTTTACCAAAGGCGATGTTCGCGTCAGCGTGGAGCGCAATCGCAAGCAAGCGCTGCTGGCTGCGGGCGCTGCGACCAAAGGCACACCGTGGCCGCTGATCACGCTGCGGCAAGTTCATTCGGACATCATTCATGTTGTCCGCTCGCGCAAGCCGGACAAACTAGTCGGCGACGGCGTGGTCACTGATCTTCGCCGCATTGCGCTCGCAGTTCTTACCGCCGACTGCTTCCCTGTCCTGCTGGTCGACACAGAGAAGAAAGCTGTGGGCGCGTTTCATGCCGGATGGCGCGGGACGGTGAAGCGCATCGTGGAAAAAGGCGTGGGCATCATGCGGCTGGAATTCGGCTCGCGTCCGGAAGATATTCATGCGGCGATTGGGCCGGGAATCCAGCAATGCTCGTTTGAAGTTGGCGAGGAAGTGGAAGAAGCTTTTCATACGCAGTTTGCTTACGCCGCTGAACTCTTCCACACTGTGCAGGAGTCGGACGCCGTGCGTGAGCGCTATCCCATGCTGTTTATGAACCAGCGCGCGCCCGGCCACGGCGATCCTTGTATCAAGGTGCATCTGGACTTGCGGGAGGCCAATCGCCGGCAGCTGCTGGCCGCGGGCGTGCCGGAAGCCAACATCACCGCGCTCAAGGACTGCACGGTGTGCCAGCCGAAGAAATTCTTCTCTCATCGGGCGGAAAGAGGAAAAACCGGACGCCAGATGTCGCTTGTGGGCATCAAATAATCGGGAAATCGGGAAACCCAAGAATTCGCCGCAGATTACGCAGATAAGCGCGGATCGAAAACAAACCTACCACGGAGGCACGGAGACACGGAGGAAATTAAAAAAACACCACTGATTAACACTGATGACACTGATTGGAATCGGGACATCGGGTGAGCGGGTGATTGACGACCGATGTATTCT
>JBAVUZ010000334.1:0-2531 GCA_049697035.1 Candidatus Angelobacter sp.
AAGCGTTTCCATTGCGTCTGTTGCGGTGCAACTGGCGGAAAAGATTTTCGGATCGCTGGAAGACAAGACCGTCTTTCTGGTGGGCGCAGGCAAGATGGCGGAGCTGGCGGCGCGGCATCTGATCGCCCACGGCGCAAAAAATATTATTGTCAGCAACCGCACGCTCGAGCGCGCAGTGGAGCTGGCAGAAGAATTTGGCGGACGGGCAGTTTCTTTCGACCAGTTGCACGAGACATCAGATAGTGCTGACATTATTCTGACTTCAACCGGCGCTCCTGAGCCGATTTTCCGCCGCGAGCACGGCGAGCGCCTGATGAAAGGCCGCCGTAACCGGCCCATGTTTTTCATTGATATTGCCGTGCCTCGCAACGTGCATCCGGACATGAACAAGCTGGACGGAATGTTTGTGTATGACGTGGATGATCTGCAGTCTGTGGCGACGGACAACGCCGGTGAGCGCAAAAAAGAGGCCGAGCGCGCAGAGAAGATCATTGAGCTGGAGGTTGATCGCTTCGCTTCGCGCATGAAGTCGCTGGCCGTGGTGCCCACGATTCTTTCGCTTCAGGAATACTGTGAGACGATCCGGCAGGCGGAGATCGACCGTATCCGAGGTAAGTTGGGAACGATTACACCGGAGCAGGAAGCCGCCATTGACGCGATGACCCGCGGCATCATCAACAAACTGCTGCATACGCCTATTACAACACTTAAATCGTCCACTGATCACCCTGAGGCTGCTACCATCCATGAGATGATCCGGCGGCTGTTCAATTTGAATACCGGGAAACCGAAAGAGTAAATGGCCAAACTTCGAATAGGCTCGCGAGGCTCGCAGCTGGCGTTGTGGCAGGCGAACCATGTTGCGGCCCTGCTGCGCGCGAAAGGGCACATGGTTGAAATTGAGGTCATCAAGACCACAGGCGACAAGATCACCAGCGTGGCGCTGGCCAAGGTCGGCACCAAGGGGATGTTTACCAAGGAAATTGAAGACGCGCTGCATGAAAGGCGCGTTGACCTGGCTGTGCACAGCCTGAAAGATGTTCCCACGGACATGGCGCAGGAGTTTGAACTAGCGGCGATCATGAAGCGGGAAGATCCACGCGACGCTTTTATTTCCGTAAAGTTTTCCAGCCTGGAAGAACTGCCGCATGGGGCGAAAGTGGGAACCAGCAGTTTGCGGCGGCAGTGTCAGTTAAAGTCGGTGCGACCTGACCTTGAAGTTTTTCCTCTGCGCGGCAACGTGGATACGAGGCTCCGGAAGCTTGAGTCTGGCGAATATGACGCGATTATTCTGGCGGCGGCGGGCGTGCTCCGTCTGGGATTGGAAATGCATGTGCGCTCACGCATTTCCGCCGACGTGATGTGCCCCGCCGTGGGCCAGGGCGCGCTGGCGATTGAGATCCGTAGAGGCGATCAGCAGACCAAAACGCTGCTGGCTTTCCTGAATGACGCCGATACGCATGCGGCCATTGATTGTGAGCGCGCGCTGCTGGGATCCCTCGGTGGAGGGTGCCAGGTGCCCATAGGAGCGTATGCTGAGAAGAGAGGTGGCCGTTTGTATCTGCGCGCTATGGTGGGCCGGCCCGACGGGAGCCAGATCCTGCGTGAGCAGGCGGATGGAACGGATGGCGTGAAGCTGGGTCGCGAAACAGCGCAGACGCTGCTGTGGCGCGGCGGAGACAAGATTCTGAATGACGTGTACGCGCAGGAAGTTGAAGTGCCGAAGCAACCATGAGTGCAAATAAATCAGCTACGGGCACCAAGAAAGCAGTGAGCGCGAACCAAGAAGAACCGCTGAGCGGATGGCGAATCCTGACCACACGCGCCAGCAAGCAGTCTGGCGGGCTGGCCAACCCTTTGCGCGACATGGGTGCAGAGGTAGTTGAAATTCCTACCATCGAAATCAAGCCGCCAACCAGTTATAAGGCGCTTGATACAGCGCTAAAAAATATCGGCAAGTATGACTGGCTAATCCTGACCAGCGCGAACGGAGTGGAAGCGTTGTTCGCACGGCTGAAAAAGTTGCGTATTACACCAGCAAAGCTGGCACATCTTCAGGTCGCCGCCATCGGGCCCGCCACGCAGCGGGAAATCGAAAAGCAGGGCCTGAAAGTTGCAGTAACGCCTGACAGGTACGTGGCCGAAGCCGTAGTCGAAGCCTTGAAGGGCAAGACGGAAGGGAAGCGTGTGCTGCTAGTCCGGGCCAAAGTGGCCCGCGATGTTCTGCCCATTGAGCTACGCAAGGCCGGCGCCATAGTGGATGTAGCCGAAGCCTATGAGACGCATGTGCCCAAGGCGGCGAAGGCTAAACTCAATCGTCTGTTTTCCAATGATTCTGCGCGGCCGGACATCGTGACATTTACCAGTTCTTCTACGGCAACAAATTTTCTGGCGCTGCTGGAGAAAGACCATTGGCATGGACTACGCGAGATCTGGCTGGCGTCAATTGGGCCGGTCACGAGCGATACGCTGCGGCAGGCCGGCTTCAGACCGAATATTGAGGCCCTGGAATACACCATGGAAGGGCTGGC
>JBAVUZ010000335.1:0-13476 GCA_049697035.1 Candidatus Angelobacter sp.
GGCAAAACCACCGCAATGCATCTGGCCATAGGGCTCATGTTTCCCAGCAGCGGCCGGGGTGAAATGCTGGGACACGAATTCGGGCACGCTCCCACCCGCCGCCGTGTCGGCTTCCTGGCGGAAAACGTATCTCTGTATCATCGCTCGGCAGCCAAGCTGATCAGATTCTATGGCGCGCTAAACGGCATGCGAGATCCGCAACTCCGCGAGCGCACCACGGAGATGCTCAAGGAGCTTGAGCTCGCTGACGTCGCCGATCGCAATGCCGGCAAGTTTTCTCGCGGTATGCTCCAGCGCGTAGGACTGGCGCAGGCGCTGGTCAACGACCCGGATTTACTTATCCTCGACGAGCCAGCTTCGGCGCTCGATCCCCTGGGACGCATGCGCGTACGAGAAATCCTGTTACGGGCACGCGAGGCGGGCAAAACCGTTTTTCTTAGTTCGCACCTGCTTTCTGAAGTCGAACAAATCTGTGATCGCCTGGCCATCGTGATCAAAGGCCGCGTCGCTCGCGTGGGTATGCTCGCCGAACTGCTGGAATCGCAGGACCGATTTGTGATCACCGCGAAGGGAATTGATGCGCTTATGTTTGAAGGCTCTCAGCAGAACGGTTTTATCAAGATCACGGTGCCGGCGCTGACGCAGCGCAGAACGATTGAGAAAATCTGGCTGGCCGGCGGTGAAGTGATTGCCGTGAACCCGATCCGCCGGACACTGGAAGATCTTTTTGTGGAACTGGCAAATCAAAATGGTGGCGGCCACGCCGAACGCAGCGATGACCAGGAGCCAAGATGAAAACATGGATCAAAACGCTGGCTCTGTTTTGCCTGTGTTCTGCTTGCGCCTGCGCCCAAAGCGCTCAGCCGAAATGGAGGATTGATCTCACGCAGCACTACGGCTTTCAGGCCTTTGATCGCACCATCAACTTCCGCTGGACGCTGCATCAGGGCCTGCTCTTCATTTCGCCCGAAAGAGTTCTCGTATATCAGGTAAACCGTTCGCGCGAGAAGACCAAACTGGCGCCGCGCGATGCCAGCGGCGGCTCCGGCAACTTCATCCTGGAAATCAAAATACTCAATGCCGTGGACGGCACAGAAATCAAGTCTCTGCAGCTTCCCACCAACGCGGAATTTTCCAAGGTGTTGGCCACGCACGATGGCAAATTTATCGTCCGAACCGGCGACATCCTCTATCTCTATTCGGCAGACTTCACGCGACTCGCTTCGCACTCCATGCCTCTGAAGCGTCAGGCACAGGAAGAGGGATGGCAAATCGGTGTTTCACCTTCAGGCGACGAAGTCCAGTTGGTGCATCAGCAGATAATCAAACGCAGCGCGATCTCGCCCACTTCAAAAGTTGAAAAGGCCCAGGCCGATATTGAAATTCTCAGCGCGGACAACCTTGAGACCATTAAGAGTTTCAGCTTGCCATGGTTCCTGGCAGCCTGGTCAGGCGCCGACCATGCGCTGCTCAGCTCCAGCCCCACGACGTGGACCCCGGCAGCCAGCTTTGGGATATTGACCCTTGACGGCCAATGGACTCCCTTAATGCCGGACTGGACGTCCGCCGAGCATCCTTGCTCATATCAGGCCACTGCCCTGGAACACAAGCTATTCG
The DNA here is from genome assembly GCA_049697035.1 of Candidatus Angelobacter sp. Taxonomy (GTDB): domain Bacteria; phylum Acidobacteriota; class Terriglobia; order Terriglobales; family Acidobacteriaceae; genus Angelobacter. The sequence goes on from JBAVUZ010000335.1 coordinate 1,618, forward strand.
CCGCGTTTGGTTGCGGAAATTTCTCTGTGTTTCCGCAGACTGGTGAAAAATTATTTTCTCTCAAGACCGGAACAAAGGAGTTCGTTAATTCTGTGCAGGGTGGCGGCGACTACATGGCAATCCAGTGGGACCGCCACGTTGTCCGGCGTGACACGGCCGCAAACATTCCCATTGCGGTGGCACAGCCCTTGCGTGTTGACCTTTACCAGATACAGAGCAGTCAGCCGCTGTTATCTGTTGCGTTGCACCACAGCAACATCTATTACGCGGTCTCGCAAAGCGGCTTGCTCGCGGTGGTGGACGGCACGTCGCTCGACGTGTATTCGCCAACTCACTAGCCCATGCGAGCCATAGTTCTCATCGGTATCAATTTTGTCCGCACACAGTGGATCGCGCTGGCCGTGATGTGCGCTTACGTGCTGGGAATCGGCGGGATTTATCGCATCCACACGCAGCGCGATGAAATACTTTTTTTTCTGCGCTGGCACGCTGGTTATGCCATCTTCTTTGCCACCATGATCGCCATCCCTGCGCTGCAAACGGAGCGCAAGACGCGCCGCATTCTCGCCGTGCTCTCCAAAGGCATTCATCGCTGGCAATATCTGGGCGGTCTGCTGTGCGGCTGCACCATGATTTCCGCTTTATTTTGTTTTCTGATTGGCGCAACGGCAGCCTGGCTGGGCCAGCAGGGCAGAATCCCCATTGATGGATTGGCTGCGATTATGGTGTTGCTTTTCTGCTGCTGCGTCTTTGCGGTTTCTGTCGGCCTGTTTTTTGCGACGTTCTTTCATCCGCTGCTGGCTACCGCAGCTACGTCAGCCGTCCTGGCTTTACCTTTGATCTTCCTTCAATTCGGATGGCCAGTGGCCTGGGCATTCTTTCCTGCGGGCGCGCTGTTTCGCACGCTCTGGACGAGCTTCCAGTTTCGACCGCTCGGCAATTCGCTTAACACGCTGATCGTGAGCGCAATTGCTCAGGCTGTATTTTTCTGGATAGCCGCTGCGCTGGTCTTTGGCCGCCGCGATGTGACTATTTCTCCGGAGTAGTTGCTACGGGTCCGGGGAAGGTTGAACTTCCCGGCGTCGCACTGCCGGCTGCCGCCGCTGTAGGAAGCAGGTCGCGCGCTCCAGCCTCAGAATAAGTAAGAACGCGCCCCGGCATCACGCCCAGATAAATCGTGGCAATCGCGGCCAGCACCAGTGCCAGCTTCATCGCCCCGGAAGCAGGCGCGGGAGCTTCCGCAATGACGGGATCGCGCATATACATCACCACAATCAGGCGCAGGTAATAGTAGGAAGCAACAGCACTGTTCACCAGGCCAATGATCGTGAGCCACACCAGCGCTGTGGGGTGCGCATTGGCTGAAAGCGCGGCGCTGAACACGTAATACTTGGCCATGAATCCGGCAGTCGCTGGTATGCCAATCAGCGAGAGCATGAAGATAGTGAGCGTGAACGCAAGCAACGGCGACCGGCGGCCCAGACCGGAGTAATCATCGACAGAAACATAGCGTTCGCCACCAGCGCCAAAGTGGCTGACCACGGCAAAGGCGCCCACGTTCATCGCAGCGTAAGACGCGGTATAGAAGATTGCGGCGGACCTTCCAATTTCATTGCTGGCCGCAAATGCCACCAGCAAGTAGCCGGCATGCGCAATGGATGAATACGCCAGCATGCGCTTTACGTTATTTTGCATCAGCGCGCCGAAGTTACCCAGCGTCATGGAGAGCGCGGCGCAGATCCAGATCAGCGGCAGCCAGTCTGATGATGTGGTAGCAAAGAGTACGCGCAGCAGCACCGCAAAGGCAGCGGCCTTGGGGCCGGTGGACATCAGCGCCACGATCGGTGCAGGCGCGCCTTCATAAACGTCGGGCGTCCAGATGTGGAAAGGAGCCGCAGCGACTTTGAATCCTAAACCAACAATCATCAGCGCCGTGGCGGCAATGGCCAGAAACCCGGGATTGCTGCCGAGCGCCGGACCGATCTTCAAGATGCTTGTCGAACCCGTTGCGCCGAACATGAGCGCCACGCCATACAGGAAAAACGCGGTGGCAAATGATCCCAGCAAGAAATACTTGATCGCCGATTCAGCGCTGCCGGCGTTGCGGCGGCGGTATCCCGCAAGAATGTAAGTGGAGATCGATGAAATTTCCAGGGCGATAAAAATCAGCACCAGTTCGACCGCCGATGACATCAGCACCATGCCCACGGTGCCGAACAGGATCAACGCGTAGTATTCACCGCTGCGGATGTTTTGCGCGTCCAGGTATTCGAGCGATGCCAGAATGCAGACCGCCGAAATCGTGGGAATCAGCAGGTGAAAGAAGATGGCGAAGCTGTCTACGCGCACCATGCCGAACCAGCCGGGGTTGGCGAAGCTGGAGTCGCGGGCTGTCCATGCAATCTGGCAGAAGGTGGCGGCAATGGCAGCGATGGTGCCGGCCAGGGCAACCAGTCCCAGGCCTTTGCGGCTGGCACCGGGCTTGAGCAGCGGGTCAGCCATCATAACGATGATGCCAAAGGCAGTGAGCACCAGCTCAGGCAGGATGCGAATGTAGTCGATGGTTTGGATCGGGTTCATCTATTTCTGCCCACCCGTGGCGGAAGCGTTTTGGACCGCGACAGCGGCCGGTAAAACTGAACGTAAGTCTGGTTTGCCTTGACGGTGATCTTTTTGCGCCTGGGCTTTTACGCCGGCTGCTTGTGGCAGTGTGCTGACGACCGCCGGTTGAATCGATTTCATCCAGTAAGGCGATGCCACACCCATGATCACGGCCATCACTACCAGCGGGACCAGAGAGATGCGTTCGCGGCCATCGATATCCGGCAATGTCTTGTTTTCGTCATGATGGATCTGGCCGTAGAAAACTTTCTGGTACATCCAGAGCAGGTAGCAAGCGCCCCAGATCACGCCGCTCGAAGCCAGAATGGCGAAGAGCATGGCATGTGGTATCGCGCTCTGGAACGTCCCGCTCAGCACCAGGAACTCGCCGACGAAGCCGTTCAGCAGCGGCAGCCCGACGGAGGATAGCACGGCGAGCAGGAAGAAAGTCGCATAGACCGGCATCGGAGTGGCAAGTCCGCCAAACTCTTTGAACTCGTACGTGTGCTTGCGTTCGTAAAGCATGCCGGCCAGCATGAACAGCGCGCCGGTAGAGATGCCATGGTTTAGCATCTGGTACACCGCGCCGTCCGCACCGATGGTCGTGAGGCTGAAGATGCCCAGCACCACAAAACCAAGATGGCTGACGGATGAATACGCAATCAGCTTTTTCAGGTTCGGCTGAACAAGGGCCACCAGAGCTCCGTAGATGATTCCGATCACGGCGAGCACGTTGATCCAGCTTGAGTTGTGGGCTGCCTGGTCAGGGAACATGCCCACGTTGAATCGCAGCAGGCCATACGTTCCCATTTTGAGCAGCACACCGGCCAGCAGAACGGAGCCGGCAGTTGGCGCTTCCACGTGCGCGTCCGGCAGCCAGGTGTGTAAAGGGAACAGCGGGACCTTTACGGCAAAGGCGATAAAGAATCCGAGGAAGAGCCATTGCAGGGCGGTCGATGAGAAGCCGCCGTGAGAGATGACGTCACGGAACGCGGCGTACTCAAAGTTGTGCTGCGGATTGTGCACGTACAGCCAGATGATCGCGGCCAGCATAAAGACTGAAGCGACCATCGTATAAAGGAAGAACTTTACCGCGGCGTAAATCCGGCGCTCATGCCCATACATGCCAATCAGCAGGGCCATGGGAATCAGCGTGGCTTCCCAGAACACGTAGAAGAGGAACATGTCCAGCGCGAGGAAGACGCCGATCATCGCCATTTCCAGCAGCAGAAGCAGGACAAAGAATTCCTTCACGCGGTCGTGAATCGACTTCCATGAAACCAGCACGCTCACCGGAACCAGCAACGTAGTGAGCAGAACCAGCCACATGGAGATGCCGTCGGCCCCCATGTGGTAATGGATGGTCTGGCCGATCCAGTTGCGGTTTGTCTCAAACTGGAAGCCGGACGTGCCGTAGTCGTAATACATCGGCAGAAAAAGAGACAAGCCGAAGGTGGCGATGGAGATGATGAGCGCAGCCCAGCGCAGGGCGCGATCATTGCGCGGCATCAGCATCAGCGCCAGTGCGCCAATGGCGGGAAGAAACGTGACCAGCGTGAGGATGGAGTTGTTCATCGCGTTACCCCCAGCCAGATCATGTAAGCCACAATGGCCGCGCCGCCAATGGCGACCCATGCCGCGTAAGAGCGTATGTTGCCGGATTGCATCTGGCGCAGCTCATTGCCCACGCCTTGCGACGCCGCGCCTGCGCCGTTCACAAGGCCATCAATCACGCCCTGATCCACTCCGCGCCACAGCACGACTGTGGAGAGCGCCAGCAGAGGCTTGACGAAGATTGCGCCATAACCCTCATCAACGTAGTACTTGTGCAGGACCATCATGTAAATGCCGTGCATCTTTGAAGTGATTCTCTCCGGTAGCTCAGGGCTCTTGTAATAGAAGAGATACGCGAAGAATAAGCCGATCAACGCAGCGGCGACTGAGGTCCCGGCCAGAAGCCATTCTTCACTTGTATTTTCCGGCGTCGCTTCACCCGCGTGAGACGTGGTGGCATCTTTGTCAGAGACTGCTTCGCCCGCCACAGCCGGCCCGGATTGCATGACCGGAGCCAGGAAGTGTTCAATCTCATTATGCCCGCGCATGAACTGCGGCACGCCAACCCAGCCGCCGACGAATGACAGCACAGCAAGAATCACCAACGGAGCAAGCATGATCCATGGAGATTCGTGCACGCCGCCGTGTCCGTGAGAATGGTCGTCGGCATGGCCGTGAGCGTGGGAAGCGGCGCCATGCGGAGCCTGTGCCGGAGCGTGTGCTGCATGGGCCTCTTCGCCAAGATCGACCGAGCCCAGCTTGAGCTCACCAAAGAAAGTCATGAACCAAAGGCGGAACATGTAGAAGGACGTGAGTCCCGCTGTTAAAACACCGATCCCCCAGATCACCGGGCCGCCGTAAGGACTGTGAAAGACAGCGCCGAGGATTTCGTCTTTGCTGAAGAAGCCGGCGAAAGGCGGGATTCCGGCGATAGCGATGGTGGCGATCGTGACCACCCAGAACGTGACGGGGATCAGCTTACGCAGGCCGCCCATGCGGCGCATGTCCTGCTCCCCGCCCACCGCATGAATCACCGAGCCCGCGCCCAGGAAGAGCAAGGCCTTGAAGAATGAATGCGTCATCAGGTGGAAAATCCCGGCCGAGTAAGCGGCGACGCCGCAGGCCAGGAACATGTAGCCCAACTGCGAGACCGTGGAGTACGCCAGAACGCGCTTGATATCGGTCTGGGCCAGGCCCATGGTGGCGGCAAAGATTGCGGTGATGCAGCCGATGATCGCGACGATCTGCAGAGCATGCGGCGCCAGATTAAAGATGGCATGGGAGCGGGCGATCATATAAATCCCCGCCGTGACCATGGTCGCAGCATGAATCAGCGCGGAGACCGGCGTGGGTCCTTCCATGGCGTCCGGCAACCAGACGTAAAGCGGGACCTGTGCCGACTTTCCGGTCGCGCCGAACATCAGGCAGAGCGCAGTGATCGTGAAGAAGCCCCAGCCCGCTTCCGGTGTGAAATGGCCTGAGGCGATTTTGCCAAACACCGTGTCATAGTTCAGCGAGCCAAAATGCTGGATGATCAGGAACATCCCGATGAGGAATGCGAAGTCGCCGATGCGGTTAACAATGAATGCCTTCTTGCCCGCGTCGGCAGCGGAGTCCTTGAGAAAGAAAAAGCCGATCAGCAGATACGACGCGAGTCCCACGCCTTCCCAGCCCACGAACATCAGCAGATAATTGTTCGCCAGAACCAGCGTGAGCATGAAGAACATGAAGAGGTTCAGGTAAGAGAAGAAGCGGTAGTAGCCGCCTTCATGTCCCATGTAGCCGACCGAATAGACGTGAATCAGGAGGCCGACGCCGGTGACCACCAGCACCATTATCATCGAGAGCTGGTCGAGATAGAAGCCGAAAGGCGCGGAGAACGTGCCTGCGGTGATCCACGGGTGGACGAACGTTTCAATGTGGGGAAGCGCGACGCCGCTGCCGGGCCACACACTCCAGACGACCCACACTGCCCAGCCAAAAGAGGCTGCGGTAAAAAGCAGGGCAATGGCGCTGACCATCGTGTTCTTGAAGCGGCGGCCAAGCAGGCCATTGATGGCCGCGCCAATCAGCGGAAGCAGCGGAATTACCCAGAGATTTAGGTTCTTGGTCATAATTTCAGCAGGTTCACGCGATCAACGTTCAGGGTCTCACGAGTACGGAAAACAGCAATGATGATTGCAAGTCCAACAGCCGCTTCCGCCGCGGCCACCACCATTACAAAAAACACAAATACCTGGCCGCTCAGCGGCACGATGGTTTTGTCCACGGACGGATGATTGTGCCAGTAATTGGCAAACGCCACAAAACTCAAATTCACGGCGTTCAACATCAACTCAATCGACATAAAGATGGTGATGATGTTGCGCTTGAGGAGAAATCCGAGGACGCCCAGCGAAAACAGGATGCCGCTCAGGATGAGATACCAGGAAAGTGGGACCATTTAGTTCTCCCTCTTTCCCAGCACAACCGCGCCCATAATGGCGATGAGGATCAGCACTGAAGTGATTTCAAAGGGTAGCAGGAATTCCTTGAACAGCAGCTTGGCGATGGCATGGGTTTCTCCGAAGCTGCTCGGGCCGACGAGGTTGACACCGCCCAGCCGTCCGCTGCCGCTCACCAGCATCCAGCCCACGGTGCCTGCCAGAATAATCACGCCCGGCACGCCGACAATAAGCGCCATCCTGCTTCCGCGCGTTCGTTCTTCCGCTCCGGCGTTCAGCAACATGATTACAAAGACAAACAACACCATGATGGCCCCGGCATAGACGATCACCTGAATAGCGGCCACGAATTCCGCGCCCAGCAGCAGGTAGATCAACGCCAGTGAGGCCATCACCACCACCAGCGAAAGTGCGCTGCTGATGGGATGGCGCTGCACCAGCAGGTTGATGGCGCCGGCCACGCAGATCAAGCCAAAAACGATAAATAGAACCTGATGGACCATCCGGTTATGCCCCCCACGCCACAATCAGGCTGGTGACAATAATGTTGGCAATGGCCAGCGGCAGCAAGAACTTCCAGCCAAAGGCCATGAGCTGGTCATAGCGGAAACGCGGCAGCGTGCCGCGAATCCATATATAGAGGAAGATGAAAAAGAAAACTTTGGCCGCGAAATAAACCACCGGCAGCAGAGACTGTCCGATGGGCGGCAAAAAGCCGAGGTGCGGCCCGTGCCATCCGCCAAAGAAGAGCAGTGTTGCCAGACACGCCACGGTAAACATGTTCACGTATTCCGCCATAAAGAACATGGCGAACTTCATCGAACTGTACTCGGTGTGATAGCCAGCGACGAGTTCGGTTTCAGCTTCCGGCATATCAAATGGAATGCGGTTGGTCTCAGCGTATGCTGCCAGAAGATAAATAAAGAAGCCCACAATCTGCGGGAAAATGAACCAGTGCGGGACGTGCGTGTCATGTCCTCCAAGGACCCAGTTACCGCTCTGGCTGAAGACAATCTCACGCAGGCTCAAGGTTCCTGAGAGCAGCAGAATGCCGACCAGCGACAGGCCGAGCGCAAGCTCATAGCTGATCATCTGGGCGCTGGCACGCAATGAACCGAGCAGGGAATACTTGCTGTTCGACGACCACCCCGCGAGCGCCACTCCGTACACACCGATAGACGTCACGCCAAGAATAATGAGCAGGCCGATGTTGATGTCACTGATGCCGCCGCCCGCGTGCGTGATCCCGCTAATCTGCAGCGCCGTGGTGTGCCCGGCAATGGTGATGGTCTCGCCAAAGGGAATCACGGCGATGGAGATCAACGACATCACCAGCGCCAGCATGGGCGCAAGAATGAAGAGGCCCTTGTGGACATAGTCCGGCAGCAGGTCTTCTTTCAAGATAAATTTCACGCCATCGGCCAGCGGTTGCAGCAGGCCGAACGGACCTACGCGCGTTGGTCCCCAACGGTTCTGGATGCGGCCAATCAGCTTGCGCTCCAGCCATGTGGTATAGGCCACGCCCGTGAGCATGATGAAGACCACCAGCGCGATCTTAATTACGGCAGCGATAATGAAAGTTTTTGTATCCACGGTCCCTATACATTTTTCAGGTGCCAAGGCCCTGAAGCTAGTTCGTGTACAGCTAAATCTTGAGCAAGAATCTATTCGGAGCCCAACTGCTTCTGCTTTTAGCTAGAAATCCAAAGCCAAGAGCCAACTACTAATAGCCAAGAGCCGCTCTAATCCGCCATCACTTCTTTGTCCGCTGGCGCGCGTTTGTTTTCGATCACACTATTGAGCGTTTTTGAATACCGTCCCAGCGTTCCTGAGGTAAACAGCGTGTCATTGGCCGGAACAATCTGTACCAGTCCGTCGCCTGCGCCTGCGGCGCTGCGCTCGGCAGCCAGCATGTGCTGGTCATTGCCGGCCAGCAGGCTCAGCCGCGAAAATTCATAGCCCGGTACCAGCCGCTGGATCTCGTCGAGCATGGCGTAAGGATCAAACGGGCTGAGCCGCGGCTCTAGGTTGTTGGCGGTAAGCCATACGGAATGGCGGTCGGCCTCGCCAGACTGCGCTCCGCGTGTCTGCCCCATATCTGCGCGGACGCCGCTGCCGAACGGCACCAGCTTGCGGATTTCGGTGCCAATCCGCTCAGCCACGCGCACGATGATTTCAAAATCGCTCTTGATGCCGGTGATGTCACCGGCTTTCTTCAATAACTGCAGGTCGCCGCAGGTATTAGTGAACGTTCCGCCTTTTTCATAGGCTGAAGCCGCAGGTAAAACCACCTCTGCCAGCATGGCCGTTTCCGTCAGGAACAGCTCCTGCACTACCACAAATGTATTCTGCAGCGCAGCGGGATCAAAGTTGTAGTCGATCACTGGGTTCGAGCCGACAACATAAAGCGCGGCCAGCTTGCCGCTCTTGGCTGCCTGCATCATCTCCTGCAAGCCCAGGCCTTTGGTCTTCGACAGTGCGCCCCATTCTTCGTTGTGCTTGTGCGGCCCGTCAAGCGCGACGTATCCGGGCAGCAGGTCAGGATAAAGACCCATGTCCGCAGCGCCGCGCGAGTTGGCGTAATCGCCCAGACAGATGAACTTGGCGTTTGCCGCGCTGCCAAACTTGACCAATGCTGCGATGTCAGCACCTTGCAACTCAGAGCCAAAGATGATGACCAGGTCTTTCTGGGCTTTCAGTTCATCGCGCAATTGCTTGAGTGCGTCATTGGATCCGCTGGCGCCGGTCAGCGTGCCGGCGGCTGCATCGTCGCCATTGAGGAATGCGACCAGCTTGCCTTCGCGCCCGGCAGGAATCTGCACAAAGCGCGTGGCCTGGCGCCGCAGCTTGATCGGCTGCGAATTCACGACAAAAAGTTTTGCCTGGTGCAGGCGGACATTTGTGCGGATATTCCATGCCAGCAGAGGATGGCGCTGCGTGGGATCATTGCCGATCAACAATATGGCCGGAGCGCTGGCGACATCGCGCATAGTCGCCGTAGCGTTCTCTTTTCCCGCGACGGCGCGGGCAAAGCCGGCAAAGTCGGCTGTACGATGGTGATCAATATTATTGGTCCCAAGAACAGTTCGCGCAAACTTCTGCAACAGATAATTTTCTTCGTTCGTCGTGCGGTTGGAACCAATCACGCCAATCGACTGGCCGCCTTTGCTGTCGCGAATCTCGCGCAAGCGCTTGCCCACGTGCTCAATGGCTTCTTCCCACGTGGTTGGCGTGAGCTTGCCGTCCTTGCGGACCAACGGCTGGCGCAGACGGTCTTTGTGATCGAAGTAGTCGAAGGCGTAGCGGCCCTTGATGCAGAGGAAGTCGCCGTTGATGCCGCTCTTGTCTCGATTGTCGCCGCGAACAATGTCCATGCCGGTATCAGAGCGACGGACGCCCAGCGTTGTCTTGCAGCCATCGCCGCAATGCGTGCAGATGGTGCCAACGTGCTTCATCTCCCACGGGCGGGTCTTGTAACGGTAGGCCCCGGAGGTCAGCGCGCCGACGGGACAAATGTCAATGCACATACCGCACTCTTCGCAATCAAGATGGTCGCCTTCATTCGGAGCAATCACGGAACTGGAACCCCGAAGCTGAACGCCGAGAGCGGAGACGTCCATGCCTTCACCGCATACGCGCACACAGCGATAGCAGAGAATGCAGCGTGGGCGATCGAAGAAGACCACGGGTGACCACTGCTGCTCTTCTTTATGCAGCTTGCCTTCCATATAGCGCGATTCCGCCGCGCCATACTTGAACGTCATGTCCTGCAGTTCGCACTCGCCGCCGGCGTCACACACGGGGCAATCCAGCGGGTGGTTGCCGAGCAGAAGCTCGATCATGGACTTGCGCGCATGGCGCACTTCGTCAGTGTCCGTGGCCACGACCATGCCATCGGTGATCGGCACCGTGCAGGCGGTCTGCAGCTTGGGCATCTTCTCAATGCGCACCAGGCACATGCGGCACGCGGCCTGAAGGGAGAGTCCCGGGTAGTAGCAGAATGATGGGACTTCAATACCCACCGCCTTGCAGGCTTCAATCAGCAGTGTGCCCGCAGGCGCGGTGACCTGTTTGCCGTCGACGGTGATGGTTACGTTCTTGACTTCTTTTACTTCGGCCATGTTTACCTAAAATTCAGCTTGCATCGTAGTTTCAAAAGCTTCGTCGATCTGGTAATTGCGTAATTTGGTAATTGAAAACCAAACCTGCCGCTCTGCGAATAGCAAATTTCCCAATTACCAAATTACTCATTTACCAAATCTTGTTCGCTCTCGCTAGGGCGTTGCAGCCATGCCCTTGAGTGTGTTTCTAATCTCATCAATCTGCTTCGCGTGCCGTTCCGCGTGTCTCGCGATGATGATCACCATTTCGTGCGTGCTCACATTTCCCGCCGACGGATGCGGGTGCGTAACCTCGCTGGCACGCAAGTCTTCCGGGTGCTGCTCAACAAACTGAATCACGCCGTCGCGAGTTGCCTTGAATTGGGCGGCAGCTTCAGCCAGTGTGGCGAAACGTCCTCGCGGGCGGCCAGTCTCAGGCGACTGCATCTTGCGGCTGCGGTCAGCTACAACTTGCAGGAACACCTGTTCACGATTAGCCGCGTCGGTTGAACGAGGCCTGCGCTGCGAGGTAATCAGCTTGAGCATGAGCGTTTCTGCGGACGTGAGATGTTCGACCGTATCCAGCACGCTCCAGGAATCCGGCGCAGGATGCACGCGGCTCTGCTCTTCAGAGACACCGGCAAAGCTGCCCAGGAATTTCTCCCGGCTCTCGCCCAGAAGAGTGACAAGAAATTCTCTGTCAGTGTTGCTGTTCACCGGATTGGGTATTGCGTTCACTTGCTTAGTGGGCTCCTACCACGGGCAATTCGGTGATCTTTGCCGCCGGATCAAATGGACACGGACGGCCTTCCAGATGCATTTCAAACTCATTGCGCCACTTATCGACAATGGACATCGTTGGGATGGCCGCTGCATCGCCCAGCGGGCAGAAGGTGCGCCCAAGCATGTTCTGCGCCAGATACTTGATGTTGTCTATGTCCTTGCGCAGGCCGCCGCCGTTGTGGAAGCGCGTGAGCGTTTTCTTGAGCCAGTCTGTGCCTTCGCGGCAGGGGATACACCAGCCGCAGCTTTCATGCTGGTAAAACTTCATTACGCGCAGCGCGAACTTGACCATACAGGTCTGATCGTCGAGGATCACAACGCCGCCGGAGCCCAGGAATTCGCCGCGCTTGCCGAACGAATCAAAATCCATGTTCATC
>JBAVUZ010000336.1:0-1997 GCA_049697035.1 Candidatus Angelobacter sp.
CGCTGCTCGACGATTATTCCTTTTCTGAATGTTGATTGCCTAACAGGGCTCCCCTGAAAAGGGAGTGGCGCGTGGTCCGGCACGATTGTGCGGTGGGGCGCCGTCAGATTTTGGGTGAACTGCGTGACTTGGCCCAGCTCTGGGCGAGTGGCTGACAGCGAAAGCCCGCTGCCTTGGGTGCGGTCGCTAAGTGCCATAGCGGTTCAGGCCGCTCTTGTACCTCGCCGGGAGGTCCCCGAACTCGGCCACAAACCCCCTGTCGAGGTTGGCCGAAACACCGAGGGCAGCTAGATCACGTAGACAATGGCAGCGATCAGGAGGACGCTGGTTGCAAGCATCAGGAGTTCAGCGACATCGAAGCTGGGAAGGAAAAACACTCTTCGCATGGGTACCCTCAATCAGTACCCGACACCGCGAGGAATTGTGCGATTGAAACTGCGGCCAAATTAAGAACTTGGAACCCACACCGAGGCTGCTGAGCGCTGACTGCATAAGACCCGAGTCTTCTTGACAGGGTCGCTGAGAGAGCAGAGCCAGCAAACAGGGTCGCTACAGTTATCCGCGCGCCCAGGTGTCGGTGGCCGCGGCGCCTACTCATGCAGTTTCAGTTGCTCCCCAGCTTGCCGAGACCTTATTTGGCACGAGCACCCAGGAGACTGGTGGTCGCAGATTAGGCTGCACGACCTTGTGCCTTCTTCCTGCCTCGAGGCCGTGACGTCGCTTTTGGTACGTCGGCCCCAGGCTTGCTATAGTTCACGTCACCGTCAATTCGCGGTTCATCTCGAGGAATTCTTGACATCACCGTAAAGTCCTAGGGAGGCAAACGTGGCCATCGCATTGGTTACCGGCACCAGCAGCGGCATCGGATTGGCAACCGCGGTGACGCTCGCACGTGGCGGCCACAAAGTAATAGCGACGATGCGAAATTTGGATGGTGGCGGTGAACTTCGGAAGATCGTCTCGGCAGAAGGGCTTCCGGTGACCGTAGCCGCACTCAATGTGGATGACGACGGTTCCGTAACCGACGCGGTCGATAAGGTGCTTGCAGAGAACGGTTGCATTGACATTCTCGTGAATAATGCTGGCGTAAGTAGTGGTGGAGGATCGGTGGAAGAGGTGCCAATAGGGGCCTTCCGCCAAGTCATGGAAACGAACTTTTTCGGTGGTTTGCGCTGCATTAAAGCCGTGATACCGAGCATGCGCGCGCGCCGTCATGGTTGCATTGTAAATGTGACTTCGGTCGCCGGTCGAGTCGCTATGGCTCCGCAGGCCGCCTACGCCGCTTCCAAATGGGCTTTTGAAGCATTGAGCGAATGCCTAGCGCAGGAAATGAAGGCATTCAACATTCGCGTTGTCATTATCGAGCCCGGCGTCATCGCCACACCAATATTCAGCAAGGGGAGACCAGTACCTCTGGACAGTCCTTATCCACATCTCCGGCGACTGAGGGCTCTGTTCAACGCATCGCTAGCGAAACCGACATCCCCGTACGTCGTTGGCGAACAAATCCGACAGATCGTCGAAAGCGATAGTTGGCAACTACGGTATCCAATCGGTCCGGACGCGGTGCCGTTTCTCAAATGGCGAGCAAGTAAGACGGATGAAGAAGTTGTCAATCAGGCCGCAGAGAGCGACGCGGATTACAAAACTAGAGTGAAACGGGAGTTCGGGCTGGACGTAGACCTTTGAATCGGAAGGCGGCGCATGGTATGAGCGGTTGACTTCATCGCGCTCGTGCCCCGCTCATCTGGCCGAGATTGGGCCAAGGTGGAAGCGAGAAAGAAGTGCGCGAGAGGGTAATTTCGGTTGGTCTCAACGGCCCGGCGTAGCCAAGCGGCTGCCTCCTGGTCGCGGCCGAGATAGAGCTAACCGGCTACATCCGCCGCAAAAATGGTTGCGAGTTTCCGGGTTTCCGCCATGGCTGCCCTTTCACCAGAAGGCAGAGTAGCAGAATTAATCGTTCAGAACTGGTCCGTGGACTGGCTGACGCCAGACAG
>JBAVUZ010000337.1:0-9866 GCA_049697035.1 Candidatus Angelobacter sp.
CCTGGTGATCTATGGCTCTGAAAGAAAAAAGCCGCCCGGCATGCCGGACGGCCCTTCCGTAAAAGATAGAACTAGCTGGTGAAGAACGCTCCGCCAAGAACCTGGTCGCAACCGCCGCCGCGGCTGTTTTCCCATTCCATCTGGATCATCCAGTTGTGGCCGCCAAAGGTCTGGTTGAACTTGGAGCCGTTGGGTGCAATTTGCGTAGGACCGAATTTGAAGTTGCACTTGTCCGCGTCTTCGTTGCCGCTGGAATCGAACCAGGCATTGAGGTCGGGATCAGTGATGGCTTCTTCGGTTTCGTGCGTGATGACGTTGCTCATTCCATCCGCGCCGCCCACACCCGCCGAGGGGCTGTTGGGGCCGGTCGACTGGATTTCGCAGCCGCTGGGGCACTGGTCAGTGTTGCCGATGAACGCCCACTTGATATCAGCTCCGTTGATCGTCTGATGGGTATGGAAACCGCAGAACTGGGTGCAGAATCCGCTCTCTTTGACGTTCGAAGAGGTCATAAACAGATAGATGCCGTTTGGATCTGTGGGTAGATGGCCAGCAGTTAACTGGGCGGAAATGGCCGCGGTGATGTTGCTGTTCCTGAGCCGTGTTCCCTGCGACCCAGTGTCAGAGACAGCCTGCACGAAATTCAGATGGCCGCTCACGTTTCCAGTGGTATCGCCATAGAGGGTATTGATCGCTTCATAGTTGGATCCGCCCAGAGACGTGCTCGACAGGAATCCTTGGAGAAGGGTTTGAGTGGCCGCAGTGTTCGATCCTGTGCCGCTCCAGTTTCCGTACCAGATGATGTAGATCGGAACCGGACTGCCCTTCAGTACCGGGCCGCCGTTGTAGTTAATGCCGTTGCCGGTGGTTACAGACTGGCCAGTGGGAGCGGCTGCAACTGCGGCAGCAGTACCGTCGCCGTTTGGAACCATCCTGTCGCCAGAAGGAACCGATGGGTGAAGTACCGATTGCGCCATCAAGAAGTTGGCGGCCAACAGAACAAAGAGGAGAGCTAACGCATATCTAAATTTTCTCAGGGAACTTTTCATTGTTGCAATGACCTCGCTGTAAGGTGTTGCTGCGTCTGTCGAATGAAATGAACAGAAGAAGCCGAAAAGCATTTTTGGGGTACGACTCTTATAAAGTGGATTTGGTGAATTCTGATTCGCGGCCCCCCGGAATCGAGCAGAACAGAATGTCCGGAATCGTACCACGAGATTGAGCTGAGCACAATCACAGAATCGCCTGATTTTTCGCGGGGATACGCGGTTTTCAAAGTATCTGTGAGCTGGCAATCCAGCCATGTTTTGTTTTCCCATTACTAGCAACTTCCCGCATAATTCGCCGACCAGTCGCGCTTTCTAGAGTGGAACAAGGGGCCGCCAGGGTCAGGCGGCCCACATTAAAAGTTGTTTTACAGGTGCTGGGCGCAAGCGCCGCCACCGGAATTTCTCCAGTTTTGTTGCAGCATCCAGTCATTGTTGCCAAAGGTCTGGTTGTACCGTGCGTGTGCGGACGTGCCTGCCGCGGAGCACAGCCCGTTGGCGTTGCAGGTTGAGGTTGTGCCGAAATTGAAATTGCACTTGTCGGCATTTTCCTGTCCGCTTGAATCAAACCAGGCGTTCAGGTCAGGATCGGAAATGGCTTCTTCCAATTCATGGGACATCACGTTCGCCATACCGTCCGCGCCGCCCACGCCAGTCGCCGGGCTGTTCGGGCCTGTGGTCTGGATTTCGCAGCCGCTGGGACAGCGATCTGGATTGCCAACGAAAGAATATTTGATATCGACGCCGCCGAGAGAAGCGTGGGTGTGGAAGCCGCAGTATTGCGTGCAGAAGCCTGAGGTCTCATTAATGTTTGAAGAGGTCAGCACAAAATATACGCCATTGGAGTCGCGGGGCAAGGCTCCGCTGTTCAGCGCGTTGCTGACTGTAGTCTGCAAGCTGGAATCGGTTAGATTCGTTGAGCTGCTGACGATTGTGCTGCCGGAAAACGAGACATTGCCGCTCACATTGCCTGTGGTGTCGCCGTAGGTGGTGTTGACTTTCTCAATGTTCGAGCCGCCGATGGTGCCCAGAAAATGCTCGATCAGGCTCCTGGTCGCAGCCGTGTTCGATCCGGAGCCACTCCAATTGCCATACCAGATAACGTACGTATGGACGGGATTGCCCTTCATGACCGGGCCATTGTGATAGTTGATTCCATTGCCGGTGACGACTGTTTCGCCAATCGGGCCGGGCGATGCGAGCGATCTCTGTCCGGAATCTCCGTGCTTGCCGTTTGGAACTGCATCTCCATCAGGATTAGTAAGTGGCTTTTGCGCGGCCATAAAGTTCACAGCCAAGATCAAAAAGAAAAAAATGGATACAACTTTGATTTTTCCCTGGGGAAGTTTCATTTCTCTGACCTCATTCTTTTGGTTTATGCTGCGTCTGTCGAACAACGATATGAACAGAGGAAGCCGGGATAAAGCTCAACAGGAACTGTTTTTCTCCACTGAAGGTGCAGCGTTTATGAGTGGTCATTCGATTTTCCGCGCAGCACGAAGACCAGGAAGTCAACTTAGTGTGGTGGAGCTTAGCATCCGTAAAATTGGCCTGGAAAATGAATTGAAAAAAATCCCGAATGCAGAAACGGGAAATCCGCGCAAAGGAAAATAAGATTTCTGCAACTTTTTTGGCTTGCAGTGAAATTCACTCGGATCCTGGCAGTGTGATGGACTGCGTTGAACTGCGCTATATCTTGGTGGTAAAAGATCTCGAGCGGTGGCTTGCTAGGCAGAAAAATTCACGCCTGCTGTTACGAAATCACGATTTTCTGTTCCCATGGGTCCTCGCCTTCAGGAACAGACGGAGAAGCCTGAGACGGCGGCTGCGGGATGGAAGCAGCGGCGGCTTGTGGCGGCGCGGCTGTTGACAAACTTGGTTCCCCCAGCGGCTGATCGAGTGGCGGAGCGATAGGACGAGGATCGACCGGCAACAGATTAGGGTTTTGCGCTGCCCACTTCGCAGCCAGCCCGTTCAAGGGGCTCTTGGTGTTGTACTCCTGATACGAGATCATGCGGCCAATGCGAATAATCAGATCGTCCAGAGACTCAGAGGCGGCCCAGAAATCGCCGATGCAGACGGAACTGTCATCAAAATTTGGATGAAACACAGGCGTCAGCATGCGGCACTGCGGCGCGCGACGCGGATATCCCAGAGAAAGATTCACTTCCAGCAAATGATCATTGCGTTCCAGAATGGCGCCATCCGGAGCCACATACAGCCCGCGCACCAGGTATTGGAACCGATACAGTTCCGGCGGCATTCCAGCAGTGCCCACAATGCGGATCAAAGGCCATCCGGAAAAACGCTTGAAGAGCGAATCGTGGTCGAGTTTTAGCCGGCGAATTCTGGGTGACAACATAAGATCAACTCAGGAAAGAAAGTGCGCCATTTCTGGCAACGGCGAAAAACAACACTATTAGATACAAACAAACTGCTATAGGACGGGAAATTCGGAGAGCCGGCGCATTGTCGCGAAATATCACTGATGCATACCAGAAAACAAACCATGCAAGCCCCACTGGAGCAAGGACCGTTACCAGCGCGTTGTAGTGCATCGCTTCGCCAACGTGAAGATGCAGCAGCTGATAGAGCGCCCGCGTGCCACCGCATCCGGGACATTGCCAACCGGTAAGAGCATGAAACAGACAGCGAGGATAAAAAGCACGCTCAGTGGGAGCAAAGTTGTACAGCACGCAAAACCCGGTCAACAGTCCTAGAGCAGTCATGTGAGCACGAAGTTTGGCTTTCATTTTCATTGCGGCGGGAGATATCCAGTTCTCTTCCAGTTCGCGATACGAGTGAAGTGATACTGAAAATAGTACACCGCGAAAAAGAATGTCATAACACCGCTCAAGCGAAGATTGATGGGTTCAACGGTGTTGTAATAATTTTCAATCGAACTGCGCATCTGAAAAATTCCCATCAGGTGCAACACAGCTCCCGCAAGTGCGACAAGCAGAAATGCGACGAGGGCCGGCGTCGGAGGTTCGTGACGATTAGCACTCGCGATCGCCGCCGTAAAGAAAACGATAAAGGCTACTATTGAAGTAACCATGCCGCCAATCAGAAAGGCCAGCGACTTGCCTTCCCGATCAATCTTTTTCACAAAGCCGGCTTCGACGAAAAGCCACACGATTTGAAAGAAACCGCAAAAGAAAGAGATCAGCAGGACGAGTGCCCAGTGAAAATCTGGCGGTACTGGACCGGTGGTTATCGCGGGCATTGCGCCTTGCGCGCCGTACACGTTTGTATCGCCCGCGTAAACAGTCCCTCCACCATAAGCAGGCATGCCTGGCGCATACCCAGGCTGAATCGGAGCAGGAATGGGAATGTTGCCGATGACTTGCGATACGGGCGTCCACTCCGTCATGCCTTCACTGCGCGTCATGTCAGAAAGCGAAATGCTTCCCTGCGCGACATAGCGCTGGAGATCGGCCAGAGTATAAGGCCCGTACTCATTGAGTTGGCGCTGAATGTAATATTTCATTCGTCACCCAGACACTCAGCTGAAACGCAGGCCAGTGCTGTCCTTTTCCACGGTGCAGATTTCAATGATGGCCCAGATCCATGACACGATGCCGAGATAGCCCAGCGTTAGAACGGTGAGACACAATTGACCTACCGCGCGACCGGTATATCCGGCATAAAAATTGTGTATTCCAAGTGCGCCAAGAAAAATGCCAAGAACAATGTAGCTTGTCCGGCTCTTGTGTGTGGAACCATAAACCGGCGCAACATAAGGATATGCGGGCGCCGATTGCAACGGACTCGGAGCGGCGACTGAAGCCTGCGCTGGCGCAGTAGCGGCTGCTTGTGACAAGCCGAGCGGTCCGCTGTAACGCGACGGTTGATAGCCTTGTACCGGAGCGGGCTGCTGCACCACAGGAACATATTGCTGCGCAACAGGACCATACGGCTGGGCCGGTATCGAGACAGCGCTTAAATCGCTGAGCACAACCTGCACCTTGGGTTCATCGGCAGGCGCGCGCTTGCAGCCGAAGACGGTGCAACCACCATTTTCCATAAAGCAATCTTCATGATGCGGCATGCCGCAGGCGGTGCAGAAAATCCGCGGCGGAGAAGCCTCGTCAAAAGGCATGCGGCAATATGGGCAGACCGGCTCGGCCATTAATTCCTCTGCCTTTCGCGAAAGTGAAACGCATACCGCCCAATCTGGATAAGGTCACCGCTTTGCAATGCGCGATAGCGCGCGGGCGCTCCGGAAACAAATACCGGCCCGTCAGAACGGATAAACGTTTGCGCGCCTCGCAGCTCAATGACACCGTGCTGAGGAAGAATGCTGGTGTCCTTAAACAAGTAGATGTCTGACGACTGGCTGCTGCCGATGGTGGTTATCGGCTTATAAAGGATGAATTGCTTGCCTGCGAGCGGACCTGAAGCCACATAAAGCCAGCGGTCTTTGAGTGCGCTTTCCACGATGCCTATGGCAACGCCCGTGGCCAGCCCGAGCAGCGCAAAGCCGACACCTCGACTAAGGGTCCCCGTTTGCGTGGCAAAACTGATGGGATCAAAAATAGTTCCCCCAAGCCCTGCACCAATCAGTCCGCCGATAATGCCATACTTGGTTTTGCGCCCCGAGCGATCTGTGAGGCCATACACAATTCCTCCGGCAACGCCGAACACCGCCCATGCAATGCCGCGAACCAGCCAGAACGCGGGGCTCCGGTTGGTTTGCACGCCCAGGGAAAAAATGATCGCCTTTAGTACGCCATATACCATTTCCGCGCCGAGATCAAAAATCACTCCGAACACCGCGCCCAGCCCTAGAGCCGTCAGTCCACGAATCAGGGCTTTCTTGCCGGAACGCTCCACGATACTTTCCGCAATGCCCAGACCAAGGCAAGTCAACATGACGATCACGGGAAGGGTAATCAAAACGAGCCAGCTTGCCCTCCCTGAATGTTCCCCGAAAAAAGGCTCACAGATACCCCAACCGGCAAGCGCGCCAAGCATTCCAGCAACGCCCAGGTAGAACCATCCCTGTAAAAAGATGTGGCCTTTCTCTTCCGTCACTATTGCCGGGCCATCAGCAGGCGCAGCGATGTTGCCATACTGTTTGGTTCCAGCCGCAGTGGGGGCCATGTTGCCGGCAGGGGCTGGTGAAGGAAGCTCTACTTTGGCAAGGTCTTCCAGGGTGATTTTCATTGCCGGTTTGTCGTCAGTGCTTGCCATCGTTTCCTTTTGCCTCCGGGACTTTCTGCTGCGGAGCTTGCTGAGGTGAACCCTGCTGGGGACCTTGTGGAGTCGCCACCATCCCGTTCCGCTCCTGATCGAGCGAGAGCAACGCCCGGCAAGCTTCAAGCGGGTGGTTGATCATCTGCTGATAGGAATCCAAGACTGGGGACACCTGCCAGTTCCGCAACATATAGCCCGACACCAGGCCAAAAAGGACGATTGCCAGATAAGTCATCGTCCGGATTGTCCATTTCATCCATGCCGGTTCCGCAAGTGCTTGTTCGCGGTCGCTGCGAACCATGGAATGTGAAGCGCTGTCATCATCTTCTTCATATTCCTGGGCCGCTGTGCCTGTAATCTCAACATCCTGGGAATAGCCCACACGGATGGCGGAAAGCTTTTCAATATTGCCGCCGATCCAGCCGAAGCAGCCTTCTTCATCCGTGTGCGGATCGTAAACCCACGCCACCTGCTGCGGATTGGAAAAGAAATTCTGCTGGATAAACAGGTCGTGCTCGGAGAGAAATACGCCGAACCCA
Source organism: Candidatus Angelobacter sp. (assembly GCA_049697035.1). GTDB lineage: Bacteria > Acidobacteriota > Terriglobia > Terriglobales > Acidobacteriaceae > Angelobacter. The sequence continues at coordinate 6,785 of JBAVUZ010000337.1, forward strand.
GGATGCGAGTGATACCAGCCGACGATCTTGTCGTCCGGGTATTCCTTGTCCTTGATCTTATATATATGTTCCCAGGTGTCCTGCGTGAATGTGACGTGAGCGCCGCCCTGCGCGGCATTGATGCCGGCGATGCAGGCTTCCACCGTCATGCGCTCATGCTCAGTATTGCCGATCAGCACGCCGCAGACTTCCGCCTTCATTGACGTACGAGCGTGCTGGCGGATTTTGCGCGCCACTTCCGCTTCCATCACCACCACGGGTTGAGTTGAAACCCTGACCTTTACTTTGGCCGGCTTAGGCATCAGCGTGCCGCTCCCATCGCGCTCTGTCCGAGCACTTGTTTTTCGTCGCCGCCTATCAAGTAGGCGATCTCGCGTTCAGGGGAGCGAGCAGTAATAACGTCAAAGAGTGGGAGACCGAGCCGATCAAGCGTGCGATCGCCAAACGGTTCGTGGCCGGAATATCCGTGCGCGGTGATCACGGCGCGCATCTGGCCATCTTTGGCGCATTTGCCGCGGGCGTAAGGCACGGTGCCAACCGCTGCAAACAATTCTTCTTCAGCGCCGCAGCCCGGACAAGCCAGTTTGTGAATCACATCGCGGCTAAATTCAAGCGCGACATCTTTTGATCCCAAGTCGAGCCGTGCGCGGTCAAGCAATTGGGCTAGAGAAAGATCGCGCGACGTTTCCTGCAGCCGTATCACCTCAGCAAAGGTGTAATGGCTCATGCAGTCAGGATTCTCAGTGTATTCAACCTTATAAGAGGTGTGGTTCAGCCCTTCAAAGATGAAGCCCTTCCCTGCCAGAACAGGCAAACCGTGCAGCAGCTTTACCGCTTCCTGCACCTGCAAACCGGCAATGATGGAAGAGATGGTGGGCGTGGTGGCAACTTTTCCTTCAGTATCGTTTTCCAGCGCCAGCAGATTACATGACATGCGCTTGTTCAGGATGGCCCAATCGGTTTCGCCGAGCGTGCATTCATAGCAGGGCGGCTGTCCGGCTTTGAATACGCGGGCCACGCCGTTGATGCCCTCAATAGCGCCGTCAATCCACGGCTTGTTCATCTTCCAGCAGGCGCGATTAATCCATAGCCGCGCTTCCCGGTTGTCGAGTCCGGCAATCACAACATCGGCCCAGGCGAATAGTCCGAGCCCAAGACCATGGACCACGTTGGCGGTAATAGCATGAACCCGAGCTTCAGGAAAAATGTTTCTGACGGCGTCGGCGGCGACATCAGATTTGCGGCGGCCTACGTCGGATGCGCGGTAGAGGATGCTGCGCGAGAGATTGGAGGCTTCGATGGAGTCGAGATCGACAACGACGATGTTGGCGAAGCCGAGCAACGCCATGTTCTTCAGAATCTCATTGCCCAGCGCGCCTGCGCCTATGACCAGCACGCGCGCCGCGCGCAGCTTTTCCTGGTCCCACCAGCCGATGAGGCGGAAGCGGCTGAACCTGTCGTCGTTAGCCGGAATGGATCCGCCGCCGTTCGGCGATGCCACAGACTTGCTCATCGCGCTCCTGCGGTGATTTCCGGCTGAAGGCGAAGGATGTCGCCTTCCTTTACGGCAGCGTCAGAGAGGGTTTGCGAATCCTGAATCTGGCGGCCTGAGTTTTTGTGGTGAAACTTATAGCTGAGCGGAGCGCCGTCTGGGCCGTTTTGCGGCAATTGCAGCTTGTCCACCAGCACGGCAATGATGCGATTCGCCGGCGCATCGTCCGGCAGCTCTACCGGGACGCGCTTGTTTTCCGTTGAATCGTAAACCGTAACAGTTATGTTAGCCATGTTTGAGATTTTCCTATCGGGCAGCCGAGGCCATGGGGACTTTGCGCACTTTGGCCTGGTGAACAAAATCCGCCAGCAGGTTCCGCGGCGCGCTTCCGCCAGACACAAAGTCCCAGTCAGATTCGTGCAGCAGAGCGTCCGTGCTGACAGCGAAATTCAGGTTCTCGGCTTCCGGCTCCATGGAGCGCGCTACCTTGGAGGTAACGATGCCGAGCAGGTTGCCAAATTCGTCATAGACCGGGCCGCCGCTGTTTCCCGGGCTGATAGGAGCGGAAACCTGCAACACATCATTGCCCGGCGTGCGGGAAACAATGCCGTTGCTCACGGAAAAATTCAGCCCTTCAGGATGGCCGATGACAAAAATCTTCTCGCCCATCTGCACGCTGCCGTAAGTCGCCACGGGCTGGGTGAATTCCGCGTCGCCGTAGTGACGGTCCAGCCAGAGCAGCGCGACATCAAGATGCTTGTGGCGGCCAACCACCTGCGCTGAGGCCCAGCCGTTCATACCAACTGAGACCATTACTTTTTGCGGGCCTGTGCGCGAGCGCCAGTCCTCACCATCGGCCACGTGCCGCGCCGTTGCCAGTAAATAGCCATGCGAATCAGCATGGAGAATCATGGCCGCGCCCAGCAGGCCGGAAACTCCCGCAGTCGGCTGAAACCAGCGCTTGGCGGCAGGTGAAGCCAGCAGCACCAGAGGCTTCAACGTCGAGCTCAACTCCACGCTGGACATTTCTTTGCCCGCAGGCAACGATGGGAAGTTGCCGCGCTCGTCAAGATCAGAGAGAGAAGAACTGATGGCATCTGGCACGGGAACTGTGTCGAACGAGATGGCGAAGACCGCCATCATCGTGGACAAGATTCCGCTGATGATGAGCAATGTTAGAAGATACGAGGCCCATGTTTGCCGGACACGGGGCGCCTGGCTGCGCGTGGCTACCCGCATGATGAGCGCAGCTAGACACAACAGCGGCAACACCAGGACCAGGGGCACAAATAACAGGCGCGTCCATAGCGGGACCGGGTTCGGCACTTTTGGGCGGACTTCTGGAGATCCCTGGAGCGGAATCTGTGCCTGAGCAACTTCTTGGTGAGTAATAACTATAGGGTCCATTTTGAAAATTGCTAGCTCACACCCTGGGTAATCAGTGCGGCGAATCGTATTTGTTCAACTGGAAAGTTCATTTTTATATGGGTTATAAGCTCAAAGCAAGGAAAACTATCATTGCGTTGGTACGTTAGTGTACATCGGCGGGTACGTACAGCGATTCAGAGGAATGCCTTAACAACCAAACCC